>NZ_JAWLCI010000012.1:0-85315 GCF_041687215.1 Mariniphaga sp. | reverse complement strand
TGCATAACTGTTAATTTTTAGTTGTTTATATATTAACAAGCAGGAGCAATTTTTGATCAAATTATTGTAAATCTGCGTAATACCGGATCGCCACCCTTATTTATTAATTATTAAAATGTGGCTGAAATCCCAAATGATACAGTTTTTAATATGGGATAATTTAGTGCGTTTCCAGCCCTTCGACCACTTCCGGAAGTTAATTCAGGATCAGATCCACCAATATTTTCTATGTCAAAATCTGTTGTTGTTTTGTAAAGTGGCGACCATGACCAAATATTTTCACCAGAAACGTAAAGCTTAACGTTGGAAAGAAACGAAACGCTTTGCATAACCTTTTGTGGTAAATTATAACCTAATTGAATATTTTTTAATCTGATGTATGCAACATTCATTATATAGCGTGACTGCACAACACCTAACACCCTTCCATCTCCCAACACAGAATATCCTCTGTATCTTGGTAGAAATGCATCAGGATTATTTTCTGACCAAACATTATCCAAATGCCACTTTGGCAGCTTATTATAGGGTCTGTTATATTGACCCCAGAAAAAACTTGCTTCCCGGTCCGGAAACCAATCTTGTTTGCCTACTCCCTGTATAAATGCAGAGAAAAAGAAATTGTTCCAGTTTGCACCTGTGTTAAAACCATAGGTGAAACGTGGGCTGGAATTACCAACAATGGCTAAGTCTCCGGGATCGCTAATTCTGTTTTGACCTCTGTTAATCTTACCATCATCATTCAAATCTGTAAATTTGATATCCCCTGGCAACCATATATTATTGGAAGAAGTTTGGAGATAGGATTGATCTGCATGTGCCTCAATTTCAGCTTCACTTTGGAATAGACCTTCTGTAACAAAACCCCAGATTTCACCTAACTCCATACCTTCGTAATAGTTAGATAATAATTTTTCCGGGTTATTAAACCTTGTAACTACAGATTTATTGTCGGCCAAAATAAAACGTACATCGTAGTTGAACGGTTTATTGGCCAGTTCAACCTGGTCTCGCCAGCTAACAGATAATTCCCAGCCATTTGTTTTCATATCTGCATAATTCCCTTTTGGAACACTAGCACCAAAAACAGCGGGCACTGGAAGACCACTTGTGTACATATCGGTAGTTAACCGTTGATAAATATCGGCAGTTACATTCAATTGGTTCGAAATAAAACCTAAATCGATTCCTAAATTTTTTGTTGTTGCTGTTTCCCAGGTCAGGCCCTCGGGGATAACATTTGGTTGAGAAGTAACAGCAGGTCGTTTTCCGTTAATTACCCGGCCTAACTGAGAAATATTGAATAATTCTATGTAAGAATAAGGAGAAACATTACCATTCCCCAGTGAACCATAAGAGGCCCTTAATTTAAGGTTTGAAATAACATTTTCATCAACGTTCCAAAATGACTCGTTTGAAATACGATAACCCATTGAAATGGAAGGGAAAAATGCTGTCTGTTGATCTTCCGGGAATTTCGAAGATGCATCGAGTCTCCCGTTTAGTTCTATAAGATACTTGTCTTTAAAACTATAATTAACCCTGTAAAACTGACCGGCAACCCGCCATTTATTATAACTGCCATTAGTAGAAATATTTTCACCAATGGTTAATGAAATATTTTCAGCGTCTTCAAACAATATTCCGTTTCTGGAGCCTGTAAAAGATTCATAGGTACTTTCTTCATAGTTAAAACCTGTCATTGCTTTAAAATAATGAACCTCATTAAAAGTATTTTCATACTCTCCGTAAATGTTCGATGCCAGATAATTTGTTTCGGCACTAATTCTTCTGATATCATTTGTTGTGGTTCCAACATAATTAACTACCCCTTCTTGCCTGCTGAACGGTACCTGAACCCTTCTTCGGAAACTTGACTGGTTATTTGCAGAGAAGGTGAAATCACCCCGGATTTTTATCTTATTATCAAAAAGAGTTGCATTTAAACCTGTCGTATTTTTAATGAGGGTTCTTTCGGTATCCTCCCCGTTTTTGCCGTACCACATATCACCAACAGTATATGATGCAGCATGAGTCAATGTCCCGTCAGGGTTAAACATGGGAGAAGTGGGATGTCCTTCATCTGCAATATTTCTCCAGATACCACCACCTTCACCAACATTCAGTGGTTGATGATATTTTTGTTGAGAATACTCTGTATTATTATCTATAGTGAACCAGTCGGTGATTTTTATTTCACCTTTTGCCCTGAAATTATAAACAGAATAATCATCCGAATTGTAGCGAAAGAGTCCTTTCTGGTCGTTGTATCTTCCTGAAATATAATAGCTTATTCTGTCATTGCTTCCTGATACTGATATATTTTGATCAATAGAAGTTAAATTGTCTTTATATAATAACCCATACCAGTCGGTGCTGCCATAATAAACATAATTTCCCTCGCTGTCTATTTCATAATCAGGAAGATCAGGATTTTCGGAGCGTCTTTTCAATTCCTCAAGATAAGCTGAAGAAAATCTCTGCGTTTTATTAATAGAAGAAGGAATCCGCGAGTAATCGAACCAGGCATTATATGCTTCACTAAACCATTTGGCAAATGTGTAACCATCAGTTACAAAATCAGGAACTGTTGTAGGTGATTTAATTCCGAAATTCATGGTATAATTTACAGAAATCTTATCTTTTGCAGGCATTTTAGTGGTAATAAGTATAACACCAAAAGTTCCTCTGGCACCATAAATCGCAGCCGATGCAGCATCTTTTAAAACCGAAATGCTTTCAATGTCATTAGGGTTAAGAAGGCTCGGGTCTCCTTCAACTCCATCAATTAATATTAAGGCAGAGCCTCCCTGTCCAATAGAAGTTGCGCCGCGTACATTAAATTCTGCAGAACGTATTGGTTTACCATCGGCTAAGGTAATGTTGAGGTTTGGAACTACCCCCTGCAGCGCCTGCGTAATATTATTAACAGGTCTGTTTTCAAGAACTTCTGAACTAACTTGTTCAACAGCTCCAGTTAAATTGACTTTTTTCTGCGTTCCATATCCTACAACAACCACTTCATCCACACCAATGGTTTCTTCTTCCATTACCACTGAAATTGTTGTCCTTCCTGCAATGGCCACTTCCTGAGTTCTCATCCCGATAAACGAAAACTGAAGAGCTTCAGCATCTTCAGGAACAGATAATGTGAAGTCTCCATTTGTATCTGAAACAGTTCCCCGGGTAGTGCCTTTTACCACAATAGAAACTCCCGGAAGTCCAACTCCGTTTTCGTCTGTAACTTTTCCGGTAATGTTCCTTGAAGGTTGTTGAATTTGCGTTTCAGATTTTTGTGGATAATGCAAATCGTTTCCGTTGGCCAATTGCCAGGCAAAAAGCTGCAAAAGCATGATGTACAACAGCTTTTTTGAAACAACAATAAATTGTTTACGTAATTTTTCTTTCATAATTTTATACTACTTAGTTTTTAAAAAATTTATTTTTTAGCCTGCATTTGGGTCGAAGCTTATGCAGGTTTTTTATTAAAATTGTTGTCAATCTACCATAGGCATTTTGATTTTGAATTCGAAAGCAAAAAAAGGAAGCATGTATTAACCCAATCTTAAATCCCCATTAATGTTTTATTGCAATTCAAATAAGATTTAAACAAGCGAATTCTTTTGAAATGATTTGAAACAAATGGTTCTCTTCAGGTATTTCCAGTTCATCGGGCTGAAGTTCCTCAGCCTGTTCGTGATGATAGTACAGCCGCCAATTCCCGTCGTTAAATTCTGCCGCAGTGAAGTGCTCTACCCAGTCGCCGCAATTGAGGTAACGAACCGTTTTATCATTTACTGTTAATACTTTTTCTTTTGGTACGTGGGTGTGACCACAAATAACGGTTTGATAATCCTGTGTAATAGCCGCATTTAGTATTTTCGATTCGTTGGAGGACAGGTTTAGCTTGTCGCGAATTAACCGGTATTTGATGCTTTTATACAAAATGATTTCATTTTTTCCCGCGTACACAAGCAAATGGTTTATCAGCTTGTTTGAAACAGAAAGGAATCCTTTTAATGCTGCGCCAAATTTGGCCAGCCGCTTTTTTCGATGAATGGTGCTATCGAAAATATCGCCATGAAAAATCCAGGTTTTCATTCCATCCAGTTCCAATACAAGTTGGTTAACAATTTTCAGATTTCCAATTGTAGTTGGGGCAAACTTCCTTAAAAATTCATCATGGTTGCCGGTAATGTAATATACCTGCACTCCCTTTTCCATCATTTTTATAATCTGCCGAACCACTTTTAATTGATTTTTAGGAAAGTAATTCCGGCTGAAACGCCACGAATCGATGATGTCGCCATTTAGTACCAGAATGTTGGGTAAGATGGATTTCAGGTACTTCAGTACTTTTTTGGGTTTGCTGGCATGGGTGGCCAGATGCAAATCGGAAATAACCGCCACTTCCAGGTCCCGTACTTCCATAATTGTAAAAAATTGGTTTTACAAATTACAGCATTAAATATGAATGATTGGTTGCAAAAAAGTTACGCTTTGAATAAACAGACTATTTGAAAAACACCTCAACATTTTCCCAGTCAACCAACTTAAAATTCTGGCTTTTCTTTTTCTTTTTGTCGTAGTTGTAACCATCCTGAACCACCAGCAATCCTTTAGGAAAATCGGGTAGCGGTGTGCTGGTAATTTCAATTCCGTCGGTTTCTTCCACTCCGTCAACTTCCCCGTTCACAATGCGAAAACTGCCGAGGTATTTATTGTCGCCCTGCCGTTCGAAAACTGCAAACGAATAATTCCCCTGCGATGAGGCTATCAAAAACCCTTCGCCGTTCCCGCTGTCGTATATCGCAAGGCCTTCAATGTCGTAGTTGATGTTTGGGTTTTCTTCCGAACTGTTTTCAATAAAAGCACCTTTCGTGGAACCGTTGGGTTCGGCATCGAATTTCCAAATACCGGCCACTTCATGACCCAGGTAAAGTATTCCGGTTTCATCGTCGGCCACCATTCCTTCGGTTTGTGTTTCTACTGAAAAAGAGCGAACCAGTTTTGCGTCAATTTTATTATCCGCCTGAAATAATTCCCATTGTTCCACTTCACCTGCTTTGCTGTTCAAAAAAACAAAAAATTTGCCGGTAGTTCTGCTCTTATACATGCATAGTCCGTAAACATCATCTTCCATTTGGGAAGTAATGATGCGTGAGTGAATAGAATCGAGCATCCCGTTTTCCCGGATTCTGTATAGGGAAAGGGAGTGAATGGTGCGGTTACTGGCTGCCAGCACATCAATCGAATCTCCGTTTAATTTGATGTTGTAACGCAAATCGCAGTTATTCATGTTGCCTGTCCGAAAATAGTGCAGTTCTTCACCATTCAGGTTATACGAAACCAATCCACCTTTTTTATCGGTTCCAAAAATGATTGATCCTTCTGGGTTTTCAGGATGTATCCAAATGGCCGGATCGTCGGCTGCATCTTCGTTTTTCTCTTGATGTACCGGAACTGTTTCAATTTTGGCGCTTACTGTATTTGTGATATGTTTCCCGACATCTTTCGAACCTTCGCTTGGCCGTTTGCACGAAAAAAATGCAAATGTAAAAAGTGTCAGATACAATAAAGTCCTGAGCTTTTTTTCGGAAAAATTCATTTCATTCGAATAAATTGTTCATTTTCAAAGGTATTCCCGATACTTTTCGGGATAACTCCCATATTCTGATAGCGACAGGAATTAATCCTCCTCATGGAAGATATTTATTACCAGGTTCGTTTCATAATTGCATTAGCTTACTTGACTTCTGAGTAATTGAAATAAAGTCGCGATGAGATTTTATCAGATTAATGGCATGTAACAGCATATTTTTGGTTTCAGAAATGGTATTGAAGAACAGCACCGAATTCCTGGTATTGATTTCCCGTGCTTTAATGCGTTTAATCTGTGCAATTTCCATTTTTTCCAGCTTAACCAAAATTTCGTCACGCTGCTTAATCAAGTCTGTTATTTGATTGAATTTGTTGTCTTTAACCAGTTCAACAGCAAAATTGAAAAACTTGTTAATTTCCAGTTTCAATTTGGTAAATTCATCAATTTGCGACTGAATAAAAGGTTTGTGGTTATTGTTAACATGTTGAAAAAGCGGTTCAACCAAAAAATTCAGGGAATGGGCCAGTTCGCGCTGGTAATCAACCACCTGCACATAGAAATGGCCGGAATCCACATCCTCCTCAATTTTTGAAATCGTATTTAAAACTTTATTCTTTTGCTTTTTCGATTTCTTGTTCAGATTGTCTTTCAGGACTAAAGATTCTTTTAATTGTGTGCGTTCTTCATTCAGAAAACTGTCAATACTTTCCGAATAAATTTGATTGGCCAAAGTAATTGATTTCACTACCTGTTTCCTGCATTTTTCCATTACTTTTTCCGTTTCGTCTTTTTCGGTTATGGTATCGTCTTCATCCACCACCTCCAATGCATTTCTTTTTTTGAAAATCATGTGGGTGCGAATTACCATTAAAATAGCAACGGCTACAAAAACGAAAATCATAAACATACCGCCTATGGATATAATCCAGGCTACAATAGCAGCTACCGAAAATGCAATAATCGCCGTTAAAAACCAGCCGCCTATAACTGCAAAAACTCCCGAAATACGGTAAACAGCACTGTCGCGTCCCCAGGCCCTGTCTGAGAGTGAGGTTCCCATTGCTACCATAAATGTTACGTAAGTGGTTGAAAGCGGGAGTTTTAAAGAAGTTCCAATCGATATTAAAATACTTGCTACTACCAGGTTTACTGTTGCTCTGATTTTGTCGAATGCAGGTGCGTCTGGATTTGCTGAATCTCCGGTATTAACGGGTATAAATCTGGAATTTACTTTTTTTATTAAAGAATCAGGAAAAATCTTTTCAATGTAATTATGCAGCCAGGAAGAATTTCTGACGATTACTCTTGCAATCATGCTTGAATTAAAACGCTCTGTACCTTCGGCCTGCCTCGATAAATCAACTGAAGTATTTACAACCGATTGTGCTTTTTTCGAAAAAATAAGTGTAATAATCATTACAAGCCCGGCAATTAGCAGCATAAAAGTAGGTGTACTCACTTTGCCAGCCAGCATTTCCATTGTAAAGGCGTCAGGCGCTACACCGCCTGAACTTACCCATGCTTTAAAAGAACTAAAACCAGCCAGTGGAACCCCTATAAAGTTTACCAGGTCGTTACCGGCAAATGCCATGGCCAGCGCAAACGTGCCAATTAATACAGTTAGTTTAAGTATTTTAATGTTGAAAAGCCATTTTAAAAGCTGAATAACAATAACCCAGGAAATGAAGCTGTAAAGAAGCAAAATTCCGGTGTGGGTTGTTACCCATTCGCTCAGTTTTTCTCCGTTTGGAACCCTGATTTCAGCAAATGCAGAACCATCAATACCTTTAATCAGAATAAAATATGTAATGGATGTGATGGCAAAACCGCCAAACAGGGAACCAAAATATTTCATGTTTTTACGGTAATTGAAAGAAAAAATCAGGCGGGCAATATATTGTACCAGAGCCCCGATTGTGAATGCAATCAGTACCGAAAGCAAAATTCCTGTAATAATGGCCAGTGCCTTTTCTGAATTAATATATTCCGACAATTGACCAAGTGAGCCACCTAACTGTTTGATTTTTACAACCGAAACTGCCACAGCCGACCCGAGCAATTCAAAAACGATGGAAACAGTGGTTGATGTTGGCATCCCGAATGTGTTAAACATGTCGAGCAGAATGACATCGGTAATCATAACTGCCAGAAAAATGACCATAATTTCGGAGAAAACAAACATGTCGGGATGAAAAATTCCTTTTCGGGCAACCTCCATCATACCGCTTGAAAATGTAGCGCCAATTAGCACACCTAATCCGGCCATAAGGAAAATAAGCCATTTTGGTGCTGCTTTTGAACCAAATGCTGAATTCAAAAAGTTTACTGCATCGTTACTAACTCCTACAACTAAATCTGAAATAGCCAGTGCGAAGAGGATAACAACAATGATAAGGTAAATATTTTCCATTATCTAGATTTTTCGGATGGCAAATTTATATTCGATTACCTGATTCCTGCCAACTAAAATATTAAAAAAATATTAAGGAACAATCAAATTTTTATTAACGCTGATGCAAAAATAACCGGCTAATTGAAAAATGCAACATCTTGCGGTCTAATTATTAATGAATTACTACAGAATCGAAATTATTTGGGTATAATAACTAATTTTGAGAGGCTCTAAAAAACATTAAATATGAAACAAGCATGTAATCCGCCAGTTGGCGGAACGCCCAAGAGGATGATTAAAATACATGCGAGTTCCATACTATACCTTTGAAAATTAACAATTTTAATAGTATGAAAACGTATTCATCGCGGCAGCTTACCATTTATATATCCCTGCTTCTTACTTCGCTTGCAACCTTGTTGCTGGTATTTACATGGTGGTTATCGCCCGGTTTTTTGGTACTGCTGGGTTTTGTTCTGCTTTTTTTTCTTGCCTCTTTTTTTTATGTGATGTTTGTAATAAACAAGTACATTTCTGATAAAATAAGGCCAGTATATAAAACAATAAAAGACTTGCCATTAAGTGTTAAGAAACTCGAAGAAAAGTCGTCCGATTCTACCAACCTGCTTTCCAATGTTAAATTTGAAGTGGAAGAATGGGCAAAAGCCCAGATGAAAGAAATTGAAAGGCTGAAAGAACTGGAGCGGTACCGGAAAGAATTTGTGGGTAATGTTTCGCATGAGCTGAAAACGCCAATTTTTAATATTCAGGGGTACATTCTTACCTTACTTGAAGGCGGACTGGAAGATCCCAAAATAAACATGCTTTACCTTAAACGCACTGAAAAAAGCATCGACCGCATGATTTCCATAGTGGAAGACCTGGAGTCCATTACCAAACTCGAATCGGGTGAACTGAAGCTGAACATGGTAAAATTCGATATTGTAAAAACAGTGAAAGATGTTTTTGAAATGGAACACTGGCAGGCCCAGGAACGAAACATTTCACTGGAAATTATTAACCCGCCCTCGAAACCGGTTTATGTAAAAGCCGACCGCAACCGGATTTTGGAAGTACTTACCAACCTCATTGTTAATGCTATAAAATACGGTAAAAAGGAAGGTTTTGTACATGTTTCATTTCACGATTTGGAAGATAACATTATGGTTGAAGTTACCGATAACGGAATTGGTATTGAAAAGAAAAACCTGCCGCGAATTTTTGAACGGTTTTACCGGGTTGATAAATCACGGTCGCGCGAACAGGGCGGCACAGGGCTTGGGTTATCTATTGTTAAGCATATTATTGAAGCGCACAATCAGTCAATTAATGTGAGAAGTGTAGTTGAGCAAGGCACAACTTTCAATTTTACACTTGAAAAAGCCAAATAATAAGAATACCTTTGCAAGGCATCATATTGAAGTACAATCTGAAAAATAACTTATACCTTTGTCTATATTAACAAATAGTACCGATGAGCGAAAATAATTTAAAAATTCTGCTGGTTGATGATGAAATTGATATTCTGGAGTTTATCAGCTACAACCTCGAAAAAGAAGGATACACAGTATATACCGCAAAAAATGGAGTGGAAGCCATTAAACAGGCTGAAAAACATCAGCCCCATCTTATTATTCTCGATGTAATGATGCCGGAGATGGATGGAATAGCCGCTTGCGAAGAGATTCGGAAAATCCCTTCGTTAAATAACACCGTAATTGCATTCCTTACCGCCCGGGGTGAAGATTATTCACAAATTGCCGGATTTGAGGCTGGCGCTGATGATTATATTGCCAAACCAGTTCGGCCCAAAGTGTTAATCAGTCGTGTTAAAGCGCTGTTAAAACGAACTGGCGAATCAACCACTCAGGCAGCCCATCCTGAAGATTCAAGTACCGTTTCTATTGGCAACCTCGTAATTGATAAAGAACGTTACCTGATTCGTTTAGGAGATAATGAAATGGTTTTGCCCCGTAAAGAATTCGAATTGCTTTCGTTACTGGTTTCAAAACCCGGGAAAGTATTTACCCGCGAAGAAATTTATTCAACCGTTTGGGGCGAAAACGTTGTGGTTGGCGATCGTACTATTGATGTTCACATCAGGAAGTTGCGCGAAAAAATTGGCAACGATCACATTAAAACCCTGAAAGGCATCGGGTATAAATATGTGGAATAAATTATACGAAGTAAATAATAAGGTACAGCGTAACGAACCCAACGGCATAGCCTGCTTCAAGATGCCAGAGTTTGTTTTTTTCGAGCCTTAGCCGAGCAGTGGCCAACAGTCCTGATAAAACAACTACCAACACAATTGCCCAAACCGGATTTGTACCTGTTCGAAATGAAAGAGCAAGAAGAGCTCCGGTCAATCCGCCCATGGCGGCCATGTGGCTGCTTATTTTCCATTTAAGCGAAAGAACAAGCAAAACTACTATGACCAGCACCGAAGCAATGATGAAAATTTTAAATACCGGGTAAGCATTTACCTTGTTTAAAAGAAAATAACCCAGGGAATACGATACAGAGGAAATTAACAACGGCAAAGCACGCTGGCTGCCTGTTTCAAAAGACAATTCGAATTTTGGATTTATGGCAAAAATTGCCATCGCCAGTAAAGGTAAAATGCCAGTTGAAAAAAGAACTACCATTAACACAAACCGTTTGGCTTCCCAGGTAATAAACGAGAAGTAGAAATCAGAGTTAAAAAATAAGAGGAACCCCAGGGTGGGTATTAATACCGGATGGAAGATTAAAGAAATTATCTGTGCAAATTTTTTGGCCATGCTAAAGTTTCTTTCTCAAACGGGCTACCGGAATTCCCAGTTGTTCACGGTATTTTGCAACGGTACGGCGGGCAATGTTATACGACTTATCTTTTAAAATTTTAGTCAGTTTTTCGTCGGTCAGAGGTTTGTGTTTGTCTTCATTGTCAATGCAATCATGTAAAATTTTCTTGATTTCACGGGTTGATACCTCTTCGCCGTCTTCTTTTTGCATCCCTTCAGAAAAAAAGTACTTCAACGGGAAAATGCCAAAGTGCGTTTGAATGTATTTGCTGTTCGAAACCCGCGAAATGGTAGAAATGTCGAGGTTGGTTTTTTCTGCAATGTCTTTCAGAATCATTGGCCGTAATTTGGTCTCGTCGCCATCTTTGAAATATTCTTTCTGAAAGTTGATTATTTCAGACATGGTTATTAACAAGGTCTGGTTCCGCTGCCTTATGGCGTCAATAAACCATTTGGCTGAATCTACTTTTTGTTTTACGAAAACAACCGCATCTTTCTGGTTTTTATTTTTGGTTTTCGATTCTTTTACCAGGGCATGCAGCATTTCAAGGTAGGTATCGTTTATTTTTAAATCAGGAACGTTTTGCTGGTTTAACGAAAGATTCAGCTCCCCATCAATATTGTCCAGAATAAAATCGGGGATAATATGCTGGTTCGATTTATTCAGTGGGTTACTATACGAGCTGCCCGGTTTTGGATTTAATTTTAAAATTTGATCAATACCTTGTTTTAAATCCTCATCAGAAAGATCAAGCTTTTTCTTTATTTTTTCGTAATGCTTTCGGGTAAACTCTTCAAAAAAATCTTTGATTATGGAAGTTGCCAGTTCGTGGTTATTTCCCTTTTTTCTGTTGAGTTGTAAAAGCAAACACTCTTTTAAATCGCGGGCGCCAACTCCGGGTGGATCGAACTGTTGGATAATTTCCAGAATTTCTTTTAGCTTTTCTTCCGGCACTTCCATGTTCAGGTTAAAAGCCAAATCATCACTTATTGAAATTAAATCGCGCCTAAGGTAGCCGTCATCATCAATGTTCCCGATAATGTATTCGGCCAGTTGCCGATCATCTTCAGGGAGGTTAATCATACCTAACTGATCGTAAAGACTTTCGTGAAACGTTATTCCTACAGAAAAAGGAATATCAATGTATTTATCGTCTTTTGAATAGTTGTTTGTGTTGGTTTTGTAGGTTGGAATTTCATCGTCATCGTTCAGGTAATCATCAAACGAAAATTCGTCGTTGTCCACATCCGTTTCCAGTTCCTGTTCATTATTGTCTTGATCCTCAGAATTTTCGGGGTCGTCTGATTCCAGTTCCAGAACAGGATTCTCTTCCAGTTCTTTTTTAATGCGTTGTTCGAGCTGCATAGTAGGGATTTCCAAAAGCTTAATCACCTGTATTTGTTGTGGTGAAAGCTTTTGCAGCAGTTTTTGTTGTAATGTTAGTTTCTGCTCCATTTCCCAAATTTATACTTCGTAAATTTACTATTTTTTTCCATGGAGTTCAAAAACAGAGCATCAGAATTCTGCATTTTTAGGTGTTCTTGGGAATGCTATTACATCGCGAATATTTCCCATTCCTGTAACAAACTGAACAAACCGTTCAAATCCCAGCCCGAAACCGCTGTGAACTACGCTTCCAAAACGACGTGTATCGAGATACCACCACATTTCTTCTGCCGGAATATCCATCTCTTTCATTCGGGCTTCCAGTTTTTCCAGCACTTCTTCCCGCTGCGAACCGCCAATAATTTCACCTATTTGCGGGAAAAGCACATCCATGGCACGAACGGTTTTGTCATCGTCGTTCTGTTTCATATAAAATGCTTTGATATCGCGCGGATAATCGGTTAGAATCACCGGGCATTTAAAGTGTTTTTCCACCAGAAAGCGTTCGTGTTCACTTTGCAGGTCAACACCCCAGTCAACCGGGAACTGGAATTTATTTTTTTTGTACGGGTTTGAATTTTTCAGGATTTCGATGGCTTCGGTGTAAGTAATTCTTACAAATTCGCTGTTTAGCACAAACTGCAGTTTTTCCACCAAATCCATAGAACGCTGGTCCTGCGGTTTGTTTTTTTCTTCCTGTTTTAACCTGTCTGCCAAAAAGTTAAGGTCGTCAATGCAATGTTCCAGTGCATAGTTAATCAGATATTTAAGAAACTCTTCAGCCAAGTCCATGTTGTCTTTCAAATCGTAGAAGGCCATTTCCGGTTCAATCATCCAAAATTCGGCAAGGTGGCGGGTAGTGTTTGAATTTTCAGCACGGAAAGTTGGGCCGAATGTGTAAATTTCGCCCAATGCCAAAGCACCCAATTCGCCTTCCAACTGCCCGGAAACGGTAAGGTTGGTCGGCCTTCCGAAAAAGTCTTTGCTGTAATCGGGTTTACCGTCTTCCGTAAGTGGCGGATTTACCGCATCGAGTGTTGAAACGCGAAACATCTGTCCGGCGCCTTCGGCATCGCTGGCTGTTATAATGGGTGTGTGCAGATAATAAAATCCTTTTTCGTTAAAATATTTATGAATAGCAAAAGCCATGGCATGACGAATACGAAAAACAGCGCCAAAAGTGTTGGTTCGAAAACGCAAATGAGCATTTTCGCGCAAAAATTCCAGGGTATGTTTTTTGGGTTGAATAGGGTATTTTTCCGGATCGGCCTTCCCAAGCAGTTCAATTTTTTCTGCCATCAATTCCACATTTTGCCCGGTACCCTGAGATTCGGCCAGCGTTCCTTCCACTGCCAAAGCTGCTCCTGTATTTATTTCGCGAAGCAGTTGTTCGTCAAATTTGCCCGTATCGGCCACCACTTGCAAATTATGTATAGTTGAACCATCGTTGAGGGCAATAAAATTTACATTCTTACTCCCGCGTTTTGTTCTAACCCATCCTTTTGCCAGGGTTTTTGTGCCGGTTTTCCCGGTTTTCAAAATCTCTTTAATTTTCAATCTTGTCATAATTCAACTGCTTTTGCTTTGCTGTAAATTCAATTGTATTAAGGGATACAAATGTAGTTTTTTATAAGGATTTTCTGTTGTGCCGGTTTTAATTTTTCCTTTTTTGAAGAAATGGTAAAATGCAAAAAGCCATTCGCCAGCTGGCGAATGGCTTTTGCCAAGTTGATTGATTTATTTTCTGGTTACTGCTTCGGATAAATGTTCCGGAACATTCACCTCAGTATTTATCTTTCAAGTGTACCAGGAACCGGGACTTCAGCAGTTTCTATATACCCAATATCACCCATAATGTAAGTGGTTGGTCCCAGTTTCATGTCTGAGTTCATCATTTCGTCGTAGGTCACTTCTTTTCCGGTGTAGGCTGAAACACGGCCCATAATTGCAACCAGGTTCGATTCTGCTGTAGCTTCAGCTTCGTTAAACGGAATGTTCTGACGGATGCAGGTAACCAGGTTAATATGTTCCTGAACGTAAGGACTGGTTTCGGATCCCTGAGCCTCGAACAATTGGTTTCCGGCCGCATCAACAATCTGGTTTTTACCTCCCGATGTTGTTGCTATCGCTTTTGTTCCGTGGAAAATTTCGTAAACACCATTGGCACAACCGTTAATCTGGCGGCACATGCTGTGTATGTGGCGTCCGTCTTCATAAAAATAGTCAATACTGAAATTATCGTATTGGTCGCCGGTAACCCGTCTTTGGCGTGAACCGAAACCTACCGCTTTAACCGGATGGCTGCCAATAAACCAGTTGGCAACGTCGATGTTGTGAACATGTTGCTCTACAATGTGGTCGCCCGAAAGCCATGTCCAGTTTACCCAGTCGCGAATCATCCATTCCATTTCGCTCCAGCTTGGGTTATTGTCGCGGTGCCACAATTTACCACCATTCCAGTAAACATTGGCTGAAACAATATGGCCAATGGCGTTATTGTTAATTTCGTTCCAAAGATTTACATAGTTATGCTGATGACGGCGTTGTGTACCGGTTACCACTTTTAATCCCTGGGAATCGGCCATTTTTGATGCTGCAATAATCTGGCGAATTCCGGCAGAATCAACGGCAAGCGGTTTTTCCATAAATACGTGCTTACGCGCTTTAACCGCAGCTTCGAAATGATCAGGTCTGAATTTTGGCGGAGTTGCCAGAATAACGATGTCAACACCTGCATCAATAACTTTTTCGTATGCATCGAAGCCTACAAAACAATTTTCGTCGGGTACTTCCACGCCTTTTTCATTTTTTAGTTTTTCCTGGAGGCTGTCAACGCGATCCTGGAAAACGTCACCAATTGCAACTACTGAAAGGTTTGGGCCTGCATCCAGAAAGTTGATGGCGGCACCTGACCCGCGGCCACCACATCCAATGATACCAGCTTTTAACACTGGTCCGTCAGGAGCGGTTTCGAGCATTGGCGGAAGAGTATAATCTCTTTTTTTGAAATCGAATACCCCAGCAGTTCCTGAGGTTCCTCCACCTCCGCTGCACGATGCTAAAGTTCCTACTCCCATGGCACTGGCTGCACCAACAGTGGCTGCACCAGCTAAAAATTTACGTCTTGAAACATTATTACTACTCATAATTCGATGATTTTAGTTGAATTTAGGACTCTAAATTAATTATTTTTTCCGGTATTTTCGTCAAATTCACAAATTACCCTGAACCCAATGTAATTACAGTCTGAAAGCCACCAAATACTTTTAGGCATTTGCGGATCGGTGCGCAACCATTCCTCAGTGCGCGTGTAGTCGCGCCATGCGCTTCTTACATCACCAGCCGGGCTTCTGAATGAACCGCCTCTTACCACTCTTTCTTCACCTGCGGCAGGCCCTTTGGGATCAATCGCTCCATCAGAGAGTTGTTCGTATGCATCCTCAGCATACCAGTCGGAACAATATTCCATAACATTGCCCAACATATTTTTTAATCCATACGGATTGGCTTCTACCATATCGGGCTCCTGGGTTTTTCCCCAACTGTTTTCTTCATAAATTACATATTGATTGATCGAGTCGCTTCCTTTTCCGAAGAGATTACCCAAAAAGCCTTGTTTTCCAAAGTCTTTGGGCTGGCCTTCAAAGAAATAGGGAGTTTCGGTACCACCTCGGGCTGCATATTCCCATTCAGCCTCGGTGGGCAATCGGTAGGTTTTTCCGGTAACCTGCGAAAGCCATTTGCAATAGGTTTCAGCCGCATGATAAGACATGGTAATGGCTGGACGGTTACCCAATCCCCAGTTTTGGTCGGGTTGCCCATAGGGTGGGGTGGGGCCTGAGATGGCATCAACATCGTCTGCTTCGGTGCGCCCGCCTTCGGTATCGGTTGACCGGCCCTCGGCAGCAGTTGCATCATAAAAAGCCAGGTATTCTTTCCAGGTCACTTCAATTTCGGCCATAAAAAACGGGCTGATTTTTACTTCTTTTTGCGGACCCTCATCGGCATCGCGCAATTGTTCGTTTTCCGGACTTCCAATTTTATATAAACCTCCCGGAATGGCTTTCATATTAAATGATACCGTTGAGTTGGGTACGGTTTCAGTAAAATCAACATGTGCATTAACTATAGCAGGTTCCGTAAAAACTTTCAGGTTTTCGTCGGTTCCCATGCCAAAATCAACATTGGCCGCGTGTATTGCATTTGGATCGTAGTGTCCCACATTCAAATGGCAATTGATACAGCGCAGTTCTTCTTCATTTTGAGTATAATACAAGTGGGCATCCTGTCCTTCTTTGGTAAGTGTTAACGGAAATAAATTTTGATGGCAGTGCAGGCACGATTCTTTAAAAACGTGATGCTGTGCGTATTCTAGTGTCGATTTTAATTCCCAGTTGTAGTCTGCACTGTCTTTAAACACCAGCCCGTAAACATCGCGTGCTGCAGCAATCATTTTTTCTTTCAGATAACCCTGTCCTTTGGGCGGCAGATGGCAGTCCACGCATCTGGCTCTGAACCCGGACGGATTATCGTAATGGGTCGATAATTTCCATGAATCGAAAACATGCGGATGGACATGGCATATTTCGCACGATTCGTTGGTTGAAGTATATTCCAGGGCTTTATTGGTATAGATGGCAGCAAGCAAGCCAATTACAAAACCAATAAAGATTACCAGGAGCAGTTTCTTTTTCAGGTAAAAAACAATTTTCTTAAACATCCTAAAAGAATTTAGAAAAACCGGAAGATTTTTTCATTAAAAGCCCAAAAATAATAATTTATCAAAGGATTACAGAGCAATTTGTATTTTACAGGCTTATTTAGAAACAATCAACTTTTTTATCCTTACACGTAATTCATTCATTTTATATATATCAGACGATTTTTTTACTGCATACACCTATCCGAAACCGAGTTCTTTTTGTGTTGTAGAACATTTAAAAATAACGGTACTGTTTTAAAAAAAAGGAAGATAACCGGGAAAAAACAATATACTATCAGATTTTGCTGATTCAATTAAAGTATTTATATTTGCAGCCGCGTTCAGAGAAAATAGTGAAACTATTATAAAATATATTGCGGGGTGGAGCAGTTGGTAGCTCGTTGGGCTCATAACCCAAAGGTCGTAGGTTCAAGTCCTGCCCCCGCTACCAGCAAAAGGAGAGTTGAATTATCAGCTCTCCTTTTTTGTTTCATGCTATGAAATATTCTTTTTAATCATTTGTTCTGAAAACAACAAAATTGAACCATAACAACTTTTTTCTGTTCATTTTAGTTGAATAATTGATTAAATTAAAAAATTAAAAATGATACATAAAATAATTACCCCGAAGTTAACAATAGTTTTCCTGTTGTTATTTCTGTTTGTTTCTTACACGGTTGAAAGTCAGAACAAAAGCGATCTGGTAGTTTACGAAAACGTTGATCAAATGGTAGCTGCTGCCAAAAAAGTAATTACAGAAATTGCGCCAGATGATTTCAAAAATACTTACACCCGCAACGATATTTTCATTATCGATGTTCGGACATCTACTGAAAACCGGGCAGGCGCTGTTCCCGGAGCAGTTAATATTCCGCGTGGTATGCTGGAATTCAGAATAGGAATGGAAGAAACCTGGGAAGACTCCGGAAAAAACCCACCTAAAAAAACAGACTCCATTTTTGTGTATTGCAGCACAGGCGGTCGCGGCTCATTGTCGGCAAAAGCGCTGATGCAGCTCGGTTATACAAATGTTCAATCGTTGCAAGGGGGCTGGAATGCCTGGAATGAAGCATATCCTGACATTAAAGAATGATTTGTTGCTAGTCCGTCTATTCGGTCTTTTTTAACATTTGGGCAGGTCTGCCGATAAACACGCTTAGAAAAAAAACAGGAAAACATATTTAACCATGCTTTCCTGTTTTTTTATCAAATTTTTCAGGTGAATTTTGAAAGAATAAAAATGAATTATTTGTTGATTTCAATCTGCGTATTCATATCAATTTTCTGCACCAAATCTTTTTTGACCCCCAGCGATTTCATCATCATATTGTAATCACTTACATCCAGACTTTTTTGCACAATAAAATCGGCCGGAAATACCACAATACGAAATACCTGGTTGTCGGTTTCGGCGGGTAGCAACGTGTTAAAATCGAGGGTTCCTTCCAGAAAAACCTGTACATCGGCAAAGGTGTAATCGAAATTATATTGCAAAACACCCTCATCCAAAACCACCGTTTGTGGTAGCAGTCGCCAAACATCCAGCAGGTCACCCGAATTGTCTTCCACAACCTCCCATAAAATATAAACCAAAACTACGTCGGTGTCATAAACGGTAATGTTTGATGGAAACTGGAAATACAGTGTGTAATCGTTTTGAGAAGTAAAATCACCTTCAATTTCGAAAACCGAACCTAAAAAAGATTCACCGTCTTGTCCATTCTGTCCGTCGGTTCCATCTCTTCCTGGAGGGCCGGGTTCGCCTGTGCACGAGGTCAATACTGCCAGTGCAAATACTAAAATAATTCCTGTAATTGTTTTCATAGCTTATAATTTTTGAATTAAAACTGATTTATAAAGCAAAATAAACAACATTGGTGCCAAGCAGAAAAAATCAAATAACTTTTTTAAATATGCGCAGGTTTTTCCCAATGAATGTGTCGTACATTAAATTATGCTTTTGGTATGATTCTAACATATAATTTCTAATTTAGATGGCAAAAATCAGCGAAAAAATAATTACAATTTGTTATCCATCACTTTCAATTCATCAAAAGAATCAAAATATTGAAAATGAATAAAATATATTATTTAACACTATTTATATTTTTCGTATCTCTCACTTTAAAAGCACAGGATGAGCTAACTATAAAAGATGCAGTAAATTATGCACTGGACCAGAATACGAAATTGCAGCAAATGCGTGCTGTTTTAAAACAGAAACAAAATGCCTGGCGCACCGAAACCGGTATTTCAGCTCCCGAAATCAGCTATTTTAAAGAAGGAATCGGAAGCGGACCAGGCGATGTTTTCGACGAGAAGCGGGTAACCGTTTCACAGGAAATAGATTTCCCGTTAACCACAGCCTACCGCCTGAAAGGAATTTCGGAAGTGGTAAAAGCACTGGAACTGGAGGTAAAATCCATTGAAAGTGAGATTAAGGCAGAGGTAAAAAGTTATTACATTGAAGTGCTGTATGCAAACTACCTGCAACGGTCGAGGCAAAATCAGCTTAAACTTGCGCAAGAGCTGTACAATGCAGTTTTTACCAAATTTGAAACAGGCATGGCCAACGGAATTGATTTAACCAATGCCGAATTAAGGCTTGAAGAGGCGAAAAACGACCTTGACCAAAGTGAATGGATTTTACATAAAGCACGATACGGTCTGTTTTTCTCCATGGGCCTTCCCGAAGAGGAACAACTCTATAACATTACCTTTTCGGATACACTAATGGCCACCAACCTTGAAATTCCTCAAATTGAAGCGCTGTTAAAGCAAAAAGACCATCCGCGCTATCTGGCAACACAACATGAATTGCAGGCAACTTATTTTTTTCTGAAAGAAGCCAAAAGCAATTACCTCCCCGACCTGAACCTGAGCCTTTACAAGCAAAACCTGGGTATTGGCGATGGATATAATTTCAAAGGTTTTGAAGTAGGATTGCGCATTCCCATCTGGTTTCCGTTTGAACAAAAAGGAAAAATTAACCAGGCCACAGCGCGCCGGGAAGAAATCAACTGGAAACAAAAAGAAATATCTCTCGAAATAAAACAGCAAATAGAATACGCCTGGCACAACTGCGAGGTGAGCCGGTCAATTATTAACAGGTACAATTTAACCATGAAAGAGAAAGCAACTCATTTGCAGAATCTGAGTTTAAGGGCTTACCAACTGGGCGAGATTGACTTGCTTAACCTGCTTACGTCCCAGCAAACTTATTTAACCAGCGAACAAAGATATCTTGAATCTCTGCGCGATTATTACCTTCAACTGGTGGCCCTTGAAAAATACCTGGGCCAGGAATTGGTATATTAAATGTAAACGAATAAAAAACACAACAATATGAACCGCAACGTACAATTCTTGTTATCAGCGCTTATTTTACTGACAGCGTCTTGCTCTTCAAATAAAAACCAGAAAACCATCACCGTTCAGGAGCAGGTTGGTGTTCCCCCATCGCTTCAGGATTCAAAGGAAAATTTACTGGTAAAACTCACTACACAACAGCAAAACGAACTGCGCATTGAAACGGTTCCGGTTACCACAAATGTTGAAGATTATGTGGTATTTGCACCCGGAGTAGTTTTTCCTGCACCTAATCATGCCAGCATCATCAGCACACCCATTGACGGGCAAATACGGGAAATAAATAAAAACGAGGGCGACTGGGTAAGAAAAGGTGAGGCGTTGTTTCACCTTCAAAGTCTGGAATATGGAAACCTGGTTTCGGAATATCTTCAGGCGTTTGCCGAAGAACAGTTTCAAACCAACCGGCTGAAAAGAATAAAACAACTGGTGGAAGAAACCATTAGCTCGGTGAGCGAACTGGAACGCGCCAACGCAGAGTATGAGCGGGCTTCAGCTTCTGTTCGGGCAGCCTATGCCAAACTGAAAGCACTTGGTGTTTTCGATGATGAAATTAAAGCGCTAACCACTTCCGACAATTTTGACCCGGTACTTCACATTCATGCACCAATTAGCGGAATTGTGGAGAAAAGCTTTGTGGAACTGGGTCAGTCGGTAAATGCCCTGGAGAATCTTTCCCGAATTCTCGACACGCGGGTAGTACTGGTTCGCGGATATGTTTCGCCCGACGATGCAAGACTAATCAACACCGGAGATTCAATTTTTATCATGCGGCGCGATGAAACATTTGGCGTAAAAACCGGTGCAATCATTTCATCGGTTAATCCCGGTCTCGATGAAAACAGCCGCTCGGTGGTGGTAAATATTATGGTTTCAACTTCGGAGAACTGGCCCCGTCCGGGTGAAAATGTTCGGCTCGAAATCGTTTCTTCTTCCCAAAAAGAAATAATTGCAATCCCAACAGAAGCACTTGCCTACGATGGAAATCAGCCGGTGGTTTTTGTGCAGCAGAGTGAAAATGTATTTGAGAAAAGAACCATCCGGATTATTGAAATCGGGCCCCGGTTTATTTTTGTGGAAAGTGGTCTTGAAGAAGGAGAACAGGTGGCTATATCAAAGGTTTTCAGTTTGAAGGCGCTTTCGCGTTACGATATAATTGCAGAGGAATAAAAAACCAAAGAAATCCATTTTTATGCTTAAAAATATAATCACATTCAGTGTCCGGCAAAAATTTGTTGCCCTTTCTTTGGTGGTTTTGATGGCCGTTGGCGGGTATTTTTCACTCATCCGCCTGCCTATAAATTCATTACCCGATGTTACCCCGGTGCAGGTGCTGGTCATTACAAAAGCAGGCCGTTTTTCACCTTTCGATGTGGAAAAACTGGTGAGCTACCCTATTGAAACCGCCATGAACGGCTTGCCCGACGTAGCGCAGGTCCGTTCCATTTCGCAATTTGGGCTTTCAGCCGTAACAGTAGAATTTGATGAAGGTACCGACATTTATTTTGCCCGGCAAATGGTGAGCCAGCGGTTGCAGTCCATTGCCGAAGAGCTTCCCCCCGGAGTAAGCAGTCCTCAATTGGGGCCCATTTCAACTGCTCTTGGTGAAATTTACCAGTATGTTGTGCACGGCGAAAATTATTCCCTTACTGAATTACGTGAAATCCAGGACTGGTTGATTGCCCCGCAGTTAAAAGTAGTCAGAGGAGTTACCGAAATAAATTCATTTGGCGGTTTTGTCAAACAATACGATGTTATCGTTCAACCCGGTCGCCTCCGAATGTTTGGCATCGGCATTTCAGAAGTGATGGATGCCATTGCCAACAATAACAGCGTTTCGGGTGGAAATTTTATTGAACACAACGATGAACAATACATTATCAGAGGATTTGGACAAATCAATTCCCCGGAAGATATTGAAAACATCATTGTTAAAAATGTGGAGAACAAACCGGTTTTCATTCGTGATATTGCTGCTGTTGAAATTGGAACTCAAATCAGGCAGGGTGGCGTAACGCAGGATGGAAACGGAGAGGTGGTTACCGGCATTGTGATGATGCTTCGCGGAGGCAACGGACGGGAAGTTATTTCAGATATCGAAGATAAAATTGAAAACATAAACGCCAGTTTACCCGAAGGGGTGGAAATCAAAAAATTTTACGACCAGTCGGATTTAATAAGCCGCACTACAAAAACGATTTCTACCAACCTGGTTGAAGGAGGGTTGCTGGTTATTGTGATACTGTTACTCATGCTGGGTGAAATTTCGGGAGCATTGATTGTTGCAGCAGTCATTCCGCTTTCCATGCTTTTTGCATTTATTGGCATGCGCGAGTTTGGCCTGGCTGCGAACCTGATGAGCCTGGGCGCCATCGACTTTGGGATGGTAGTTGATGGATCGGTGGTGATGGTGGAAAACATTGTTCATCGTTTGCAGAAAGATAAAAATGCCGACAAAACAGAAGTGATAAAAAGTGCAGCCCTACAGGTAGTTCGTCCCATTTTCTTTGGGGTACTGATTATTCTGATGGTTTACGTTCCCATAATGACATTTAGCGGCATGGAGGGAATTCTGTTTCGTCCGATGGCTATCACCGTGGCTGCTGCTGTTTTTGGGTCGTTGCTGCTGGCACTGATTTTTGTTCCGGCCATGTCGGCCATTATTTTCCGAAAAGGAGTGAAAGTGCGTAAAAACCGGCTCATCAACTGGCTGAAACCGCGCTACATGAGTTCGCTCGAAAAATACCTCGACCAGCGCTGGATGGTGGTTTCCATTGCCGGAGTTATTTTTGCCGCTTCTCTTTTTCTGATGACACGACTGGGGACCGAGTTTCTGCCTGAACTGGATGAAGGTTCTATTTTGATTGAACAAGTGAGGATGCCTTCTGTTACCCTCAGCCAATCCATTGAAAATGCAGACTGGCTGGCGGGTCAGTTGAAAAAAAATATTCCTGAAATTGAAACCGTGGTTCCCAAAACCGGTCGGTCAGATTTGGCCAACGACTGGATGGGAGTGCATCAGACCGACGTGTGGGTGGTGATGAAACCCACAAAAGAGTGGCGCAAAGGAATTACAAAGGAAGACATTATCGCCATGATTGAACCTTATCTTCAAACCGAACCGGGATTGGCATATAACTTTACACAACCAATTGCCATGCGCGTAGATGAACTGACCAGTGGTGTAAAATCGGATTTGGCAGTAAAAATTTACGGCGAAGATTTGGACATGCTCGACCTGATTGGGGAAAACATTTCCAATTTGCTTCCAACCGTGCCTGGAACTGATAATTACTACGTGGAACAAACAGCCGGACAGCCTTATGTAACCATTGAGATTGACCGGGAAGCTGTTGCCACATTCGGGTTAAACGTGAATGAGGTGCAAACAGTGGTTGAAGCCGGAATTGGCGGTCAGGAGGTTAGTATTTTGTATGAAGGACAACGCAGTTTTGGCATTGTGGTGCGTTACCCTGAAAATGTACGCGACGAACTGTATAAAATTCAGGATATTCCGGTGCATTTACCCAGTGGCGATTTTGTTCCCCTTAAGCGGGTGGCAAACATTGAACTCCAGGAAGGTCCGCGCGAGATTCAGCGGGAAAACGGATGGCGCAGGTTAATTGTAGCTATCAACATAAAGGATATCGACCTAGGCACTTACGTTTCAACCCTGGAACAGGAAATTGCTCAAAAAGCTGCCATTCCACCTGGTTATTTTATTGAATACGGCGGCACTTTCGAAAATCAGCGCAGGGCAATGCGTCATCTGCTGCTCGTGGTTCCGCTTTCCATTTTTATTATAATCGGTCTGCTTTACCTCAACTTTGGCAAAATGAAATATGCCCTGCTTATTTTGCTCAATCTTCCATTTGCACTTTCTGGCGGGGTTTTCCTGCTTTGGGTACGTGGAATGTACCTGTCGGTTTCGGCAAGCATTGGTTTTGTAGCGTTGTTTGGTGTGGCGGTACTCAATGGTATAGTTCTGGTTGACCACATCAACGAACTGCGAAAAAATGGAGACACGCTCCTTCGAAAATCCATTATCGACGGTGCAGCCGACCGTTTACGTCCGGTATTAATGACTGCTCTGGTAGCGAGTCTCGGATTCATTCCCATGGCATTTAACACCGGCCCCGGCTCCGAGGTGCAACGCCCGCTGGCTACAGTGGTTATTGGCGGATTGATTACTTCTACTATGCTAACGCTTATGGTTTTACCTATTGTTTACAACTGGATTGAAGGAAAAAGAAAGAAGGTGAAAAGGAAATCGGAATAAAAAATTCAACTTTTTTATTCGTTCGCAAGCTTTTAAGCCAGGTGGTGTCAAATAATTATACATTCAATTAAGAAAATCATGAAATTGCCAGCTGTTTTATATGTAGTCGCCCTGGTTTTGGCATTGTTGCTTTCAAGCTATCTGATAGTTACACAGGAACTGCCTGACAAATCAAACACCTGGTTTTCAACTTCAGGTGCTTGTATTTTGTGTCATTCAACCAGTGATTTTGCTTTACGCGACAGTCAGGGGAATGATGTTTCACCTGTTGCCCGCTGGCGTAGCACCATGCTTGCTAATTCCGCAAAAGACCCGTTTTGGAAAGCAAAAGTAAAGCACGAAGGAATAGTAAATCCTGCACACAAAGAGGCGCTCGAAAATGTTTGCACCCGATGTCATGCACCCATGGGAATGGTGAATGCATTTTTAACCTCGTCAGACTATTACACGCTGGATGATTTAGTAGAAGATGAATTAGGGAAAGATGGCGTATCCTGCACGGTATGTCACCAGATAAACGATTTCAGTTCGCCGTTGTTTTCCGGAAATTTTGGAATAAACGATACAAAAGAAATTTACGGACCTTATCAAAGTCCGTTAACTGCTCAAATGGTTGCGAATACAGGATTTACGCCGGTTTATTCTGAAAAAATAAACGACTCAAGACTTTGTGGCTCCTGCCATTCCTTGTTCACGAATTCTGTGGATGAACATGGCGAACCAACCGGTGAAACATTTGTTGAACAAGCACTTTATCATGAATGGGAAAACTCCATTTATGGAGAACAAAATATTTCTTGCCAATCTTGTCATTTTCCCCAATTGAATGAACCCATAAAAATCAGCAGCCGGCCTGGATTTTCTCCCGGACGCGAACCGTTTGGAATTCATGATTTGACGGGCGGAAACGTTTTTATGCTGAACCTTTTAAAAGAGAATCACGAAGAGTTACAACTTCATTCAGGAGAGGAGTTTCTGGCCGAAACCATCAACCGCACAAAAAAATTGTTAACCGAAAGTACCGTAGATTTGAGCATCAGCGAATATTACCATCAAAATGACTCTGTTTTTGTTCAGGTTCTTTTAAAAAATAAAGCAGGGCACAAATTTCCAACCGGTTTTCCGAGCCGCAGGGCTTACCTTGAATGTCTGCTAATTCAGGATTCAGACACTCTTTTTCATTCAGGGAAACAAGGAACAACCGCTCTTGTAAATGGAGATGATGATCACTTCGAACCTCATTACGAAATCATAAACAACGAAAATCAGGTTCAAATTTACGAATTTGTGATGGGTGATACACAGGGAAAGGTAACCACCGTTTTGGAAAAAGCTTATGTGCCGTTAAAAGATAACAGAATAGTACCCGAGGGATTTAGCTCGTCGCACTTAAATTATGACACTGTAAAAGTTGTTGGCAAAGCCACAATCGATTCTGATTATTTTTCCGGTCTGGGCATGGAATCCATCATCTACGCCTTTCCAATATCTAAAGTGGGAAATGCTGCTGACGTGAAGTTTTTGCTGCATTACGAAACGGCGCCGGAAAGTTGGATGCATGAGTTATTTGAACATGCCGAAACAGATGAAGATATTCATCGTTTTAAAAATATGTATTACAACACAAACAGATCACCAATGCTAATCGCATCAGATTCAATGCAGTTAACAGCCACTTCAACTCCTGAAATTCAAAAAGAAAAATACCGGATTTACCCGAATCCTACAAGCGGAAAAATTCATATTGAAGGCATTGCTGATAATTGCACATATTCTGTTTTTAACACCTTGGGGTTACTTGTAAAAAAGGGGTTTATTGAAAGAAATGAATCCGGCATTGCCCTTAATTTACCATCCGGCAATTACCTTCTTGTTTTACATTTAGCCGATGGCAAACAATTCAGCCATTCGATTATCCTGAGTAATTAAAAAATCCAAACAATTTTTTTACCTGTACGCAAGTTTTTAATCCAGAGTGTGTCTTAATTCTGATACAAAAAATCTTTATTCATTAAAATTTGAAAGTCATGAGAAAATCAGGAAAATTTATTGTGTTGGTTGTTTTGGCAGTCGGTTTGGCTATGCTGAATTCGTGTAACAAAAACGATGTGGAGGATTTAGCTTTGAGAACTGAAGCCAAAGATTACCTTGCTCTTTTCGGCGCTTTTAATTTCGATTCAGAAGAAACAATTACCAGTGGCGATGAGGACGATTTGAAATCAGCAGAATTGTTGGGATGTTTGACAGTTACCATTCACGAAAATGAAAGTGGCGAGTTTTGGCCGAGAAACTGGACACTGGACTACGGCGACGAAAACTGCGAAACATTTAACGGAAACCTGCGCAGGGGAAAAATTCATGTAACACTGTCTGACTGGTGGCGAAACGAGGGTTCATTTCGTGAGATAACATTTGAAGATTATTACTTCAACGACAACAATCTGCAGGGAACCAAAACCATTCTGAACAACGGAGAAAACGAAAACGGGAACCTCACTTTTACCAAAAAAGTAACCGGCGGAAAACTGATTTATGCCGATGGTGACGAAATGGCCTGGGAATGTGAAAAATTAAGTGAGATGGTTGAAGGCCAAGAAACCCTTCTTTTTGCTGATGATGTTTGGTCGGTTACTGGTTCCGGTGCAGGTGTAAACAAAGACGGACTGGAGTTTAGTTTTCAGATTACATCACCCCTAATTTATAAAAACGGCTGTTTTGGTCCGGTTAGCGGTGTGGTTGAAATCAACACCAACGGCATCCTGCAGGTATTTGATTATGGCGATGGCGAGTGTGACAATAAAGTTACAGTTACAACAAACGGAGTTTCAGAAACAACAGAGTTTTAGTTTTTGAGTTAAACAACTCACAACCAGACTGGAGAAACAAATTCTTGTTTTGTTTCTCCAATTTTATTTAAATTAAACTTTAAGTGCATTTTTTAAAGAAATGTTCTAAATTCGAAGAAGAAAAGAACCAAAAAGAAATCAGAAAATTACGAGTAAAAATAAGGGAAAATGAAAATTGCACCAGAAGTAAAAATCAGCGACAACGGGTTTGTTTTCAACCAGAAAACCGGCGACTCGTTCAGCCTGAATCCATCGGGACTTGAATTGATGAAAATGATTGAAGAAGAAAAAGAACTGGACGAAATCAAGGAAGCTTTCCTTGCAAAATATGATGTGGACGATTTGAGTTTTGAAAAAGACTTTTATGAATTCTGCACGTTATTAAAGCATCATCAAATAACTGTTCAGAGCAACCCGCTGGATTTTAACTAAACACAATGAAAAAGAAGCACATTACACTGGCTGTTACCGGGTTAAATAATACCGACAATCCCGGGCCGGGTGTTCCGGTAATTCGTGGCGTTAAAGAATCGGAAGAATTCGACGTTCGCATCATCGGTCTGGTTTACGAAAATCTTGAACCCGGGATTTATATGGAAGGCTTGTGCGACCGCATTTTCCAGATTCCTTACCCTTCTGCCGGTTCCGACGAGCTGATTGAACGTATCGAACACATCCACCAGCAGGAAAAAATAGATGTACTTATTCCGAATTTCGATGCAGAGCTTTATTCGTTTATGAAAAATGAAGAACGACTGCACAAGCAGGGAATTCATACCTTTTTACCCACATTGCAGCAGTTTCAGGAACGCGAAAAACACCGGCTGCCCGAGTTTGGCAAAAAGTATGGTATTAGAGTGCCATCAAGCATTAACCTGGGCAGTTTGGGTCAAATTACCGAAATGGAAGATAAATTCGATTACCCGGTGATGGTGAAAGGCCAGTTTTACGATGCGCACCTGGCTGCCAATAAAGAACAGGTGAAACAGGCTTTCCTGAAAATTTCATCGAAATGGGGATTGCCGGTTATTGCACAGGAATTTGTTGCCGGAACTGAGGTGAACGTGGTGGCGCTTGGCGACGGAAAAGGCAACACTGTGGCGGCCGTACCCATGCGGAAACAATACATCACAGATAAAGGAAAAGCATGGGGCGGCATAACCCTGGCCGACGATAAAATGATGGAACTCACCCGGTCGCTTTTTCAGAAATCCAAATGGAAAGGCGGCATGGAACTGGAATTGATTAAAACCAATGCTGGCGAATACTACCTCATCGAAATCAATCCGCGCATTCCGGCATGGGTCTATCTGGCCGTGGGTGCCGGGCAAAACATTCCCGAGGCGTTGGTAAAACTGGCGCTCGGCATGAAAGTTGAACTGATGCAGCATTATAAAATAGGGAAAATGTTTGTGCGCTATTCCTACGACATGATTGTGGATTTGGAAAAATTTGCTGCCATTTCAATGAATAAAGAAATTTAAAAATGGAAAAAATCAAATACGAAAAACCGGTTATCAGTAAAATAACCGCCGGAATGCCCAGTAAATTCGGGCTTCCCGCCAAACCAAAAATTATTTCGGAAATAGACGGAATTCCGGTTTCAAAACTGATGGAAGAATACAGTTCGCCTGTGTTCGTTTTTTCTGAGAAAACCATCCGAAACACGATTTCCGAGGCGCGCCGGGCGTTTGAAACCCGCTACCCGAAAGTGCAGTTTGCCTGGTCGTACAAAACAAACTACCTCGATGCAGTGTGTAAAATCTTTCAGGATGAAGGCGCCTGGGCCGAAGTGGTTTCGGGTTTTGAGTTTGAAAAAGCCCTTGCACTGGGCGTGAACGGTTCGCAAGTCCTTTTTAACGGCCCTGAAAAGTCGGCTAATGATTTGGAGCTGGCCATCAACCACAACGCCTGCATTCACATCGACCATTTCGATGAATTGTATCTGCTGATGGAAATTATCCGTAAGCTGGACAAAACAGCGCGTGTTGCCATTCGTATTAATATGGACACCGGCATTTATCCTATGTGGGACCGGTTTGGGTTTAACTACGAAAACGGCGAGGCCTGGAACGCCATCAACCGCATAATGCTGGCCGAAAAGCTGGAACTGATTGGCCTGCACACCCACATCGGGACGTACATTATGGCAACCTCGGCATACGGAATTGCGGCGTCCAAACTGGCTAACCTGATGATGGCAACTCACCGGAAGTTTAACCACTGGCTGAAATACATCGATATGGGCGGCGGATTTGCCTCCAAAAACACACTGAAAGGCGCTTACATGCCTGGCTCAGAAACCTGTCCGTCGTTCGATGAGTACGCCGAAGCCATTACCAACGCGCTCATTTCTTCGGAAATTCCGCATGAAAACCTGCCGGCGTTGTTTTTGGAAACCGGTCGTGCGCTGATTGACGATGCCGGCTACTTACTCACCACTGTTCTGGCCAATAAACGTTCATCAATTGGGCGGCGCAACCTCATCATCGATGCCGGAGTGAACCTGCTTTTTACCTCGTTTTGGTACAATCTGGGGGTTTACCCCAGTAAACCGGGTTCGGAATACGTGGAAGAAACCACCATCTACGGGCCGCTATGTATGAACATCGACGTCATTCGCGACGCCATTAATTTTCCACATGTAAAAACCGGTGACCAGTTGGTTATCGAACGTATTGGCGCATACAATGTCACCCAGTGGATGCAGTTTATCACCTACCGCCCCAATGTGGTTTTGATTGATTTGGAGGGGAAAACCCATATAATCAGAAAAAAAGAAGATTTGGAAACATTGAAGGAAAAGGAAAATTGAAAAACTAATTTTGAATGAAATCTTGTAAATAAATCTCCCGCAGATTGCGCAGATAACCGCAGATTTATAAACAGTATTTTCTTCGAAAATCTGCGAAATCAGCGGGAAAATATAAAAATTAAAGATGGCGGAAAACCAAAACATAGCCACCGCAAAGGAAATCCTTCATTCCATCCTCAACAGCTATTCGCAGGTGTTTTTTTCCACCTCGAAAACGCTGGCGGTATTTCTGGTAGCCATCAGTTTTTTTGATTACGGCGCCGGCATTGGCGGTTTGGTGGCAGTGCTTATTGCCAACGCACTGGCCTGGGGGCTGGGTTACAATTCGTATTACCTGCGCTCGGGACTTTACGGTTTTAATGCGCTGCTGGTAGGCCTGGGCGTGGGATTGTACTACCAGCCATCACCTGAAGTTTATATATTGGTGGCCGTTACTGCACTTTTCTGCTTTTTCCTCACCGTTGTTTTTCAGGGGGTTTTGGGAAAATACGGCCTTCCGTTTTTGAGTGTTCCGTTTTTGCTCACCATCTGGATTGTGGCGCTTTCGGCCAACAGTTTGTCGGCGCTCAACCTGAGCGAACGCGGCATTTTTGTGTACAACGAACTCTATGCGCTGGGCGGAAAATCATTCGTCAATTTTTACGATTTTCTTGAAAAAAGCATTCCCTCATCGTTCATCCGGATTTATTTTAATTCCCTGGGCGCCATTTTTTTTCAAACCCATTTACTGGCCGGGATTATCATCGCATTGGGTCTGCTCATCTATTCGCGCATCACTTTTGTTCTGTCTGTTCTGGGTTATGGTGTCGCTTTTTTGTTTTACCGGCTGGTGGGCATCGAATTCGACTCACTGGGCTATACGTTTATTGGCTTCAACTACATATTAACGGCCATTGCGCTGGGCGGGTACTACCTCGTGCCGGGAAGGGCTAGTTTTGGCTGGATTATTCTCCTGCTTCCGGCGGTGGTTTTAATTACCACCAGCACCCAGCAGCTTTTTGTGCTGTTCCGCATTTCGCCCTATTCGCTGCCATTCAACGTAATTGTATTAACCTTTCTGTATGCGCTGAAACTGCGCGAAAAACGCCCGCGGCATTTAATTGAAACGCCGGTACAACTGGGAAAACCGGAAAAAAACCTGTACCTCTATTCCGGAAACATGAAACGTTTCCCGGCGGCTTACCCGGTTTCGGCAGCCCTTCCGTTTTACGGCGAGTGGACGGTAAGCCAGGCACACAATGGCGAACATACCCACAAAGGCGCCTGGCGTCATGCGTTTGATTTTATTATCTCCAATCGCGAAGGGCAGCAATTTAAAAATTCAGGCGATTTTGCCGAAGATTATTTCTGTTTTGGGAAGGCCGTATTGGCGCCTGCCGACGGCACTGTGGCCGAGGTGATAAATAATATTCCCGACAACACCATCGGCGAGTTGAACACAAAAGACAACTGGGGAAATACGGTGATTATTAGACACAACGACTATTTGTACTCCAAACTCAGCCACCTGAAATTTCAGTCGGTGGAGGTAAAAACCGGCGATGCGGTAAAAAAAGGGCAAATGATTGGCCGCTGCGGAAACTCGGGTCGTTCACCTTACCCGCACCTGCACTTTCAGTTTCAGGCAAATCCGTATGTAGGCTCCACCACCATCGATTATCCGTTTGGCCATTATTTGCTGAAGGAAGAATCCGGCTACTCCCTGAAATCATTCGATTTTCCGAAAAAAGACGAGGTTTTGGTCAATCCGTCCAAAAATGAAGTCTTAAATAAAGCGTTACATTTTATTCCCGGACGGCGGATAAAAGTTGAAGTAGAAGTGGATTCGGAAAAAACCAGATGGAAAAAACTGGCCGGCGAATATGAATGGGTGGCCGAAACTGATGTATATAACACCACCTTTCTCCGCTGCGAAAAACACAACGGACGGGCCTATTTGTACAACCAGGGCGACATGCACTTCTTTACCAATTTCACCGGCAGGAAATATTCGCCGCTGTTTTGGTTCTATGTTTCGCTGTTTAAGGTTCCGGTGGGATTTCAGGCCGGAAGCCGGATTTACGACACATTACCAGTTCACCAGCTTTTTGGTGGCATCCTGAAGTTCCTGCAGGATTTTGCAGCACCACTTTTCCTGTTTCTGAAAGCCGAATATGAACTTACCTTGAAGGAAACCGGAGACATTCTGTCGTCGGACTCCGTGAAAATGGAAGCTGAAATCACGAAAAAAGTTGCTGGCAGAAAGATAAAAGCATGCACAAGTAAAATTGATATCAACCAAAAAGGCAATTTTGAAATTTCAATAGAAATAAATGAAGCAAAGTTGAAAATGACATGCAAAAACGAATAGGATTGATAGTGGTACTTACCCTGTTTTTGCTGGCGGTTCAGGCGCAGCAAAAGCTCAATTACCCCGAAGTGGATAAAGTTTCGTACGAACTCTACATGCAGGGAAAATGGACGGAACTCATTGATTACTCAAAAGAAGCCCGCCGCCAGGATATTGATTTTTTCTACCTGCAGGCCCGCACCGGTATTGCTTACTACAATCTGAAAAAATATCGTATTGCCAGCGAATGGTTTTTGAAAGCATGGGAAAGCGACCAGTCGTTTGAATGGTTGCAGGAATACCTCTATTACAGCCTGCTTTGGGGTGGACGGGCATCGGAAGCATCTAAAGTGGCAGGCAGTTTTTCGCCTGAGATGCAGGATAAAATCAGTTTTTCTGAAAAGAAAATCACCAGAGTGGGATTGGAAGCTGGGTACAGTTTCAATCCCGATTTTGAAACCTTAAACGCAGCGCCTCACGGTCAACAGGCCGGTGTGGGCGAAGATTACGGCGAAGCGTTTTACCTGAAAAATTACCATTTTGAATCGTTCGACCTCAGTCACCGGATAACACCGGGGATTAGTGTGAATCATAATCTGACTTACGTTGGCCTAAACCGTGAGCAGCAAATTGATTGGGGGTCCGCGAATAGTTTTCCGATGGAAACCAATCAGTTTCAATACTATTTAAATCCACAATTTTTGTTGGGTAAAAAATTGAATATTTCTCCTTCAATTTCAGCCATCTGGGGTAGTTATGATTTTTTTGCCGGAGGTTTTACCGGAAACCAGATGAAGATGTTTTATAATGCTTCCTCACGTTTTTCTGATTTCGTTTTTTCCACTTCAGTCTGGTCGCATTTTGGAGGTTTTTCGCCGGGAGCGGAAATGAACCTGGCCAACATAACCGACCAGAAATTTACACAGCTTTCAGCCTGGCTAACCGTATATCCGTTTTCGAACCTGAATTTTTACTTCACACCGCGGGTGTATTTCAAAAGCAGCGAAGAAAATGGTTTCGGATTCAACACCTTTGGCATTTCAGGAGGAGCGCAGTTGGGACCGGTACATTTTTACGGACAGTATCTGAACGGCGAAATGGAAAATTTTATCGAAGCTGGTGGTTACGTGGTGTCCAATTTCCCGGGTGTTTCGGAACAGAAATTTTCGGGAAGCATTTATTTTCCCACCGGCAAAAAATATCAGTTTGTTTTGCGTTATCTTAGCCAGGACGTTACAGAAAAGTACAGGGTTTATACAAATCTTGTTGAAAGCAATTCAGTGAATTACAACTATATGAAACATACTTTAACAGCCGGAATATCATGGAATTTTTAAGAATACAAATAAGCTTGCTGATTTTGATGATTACTGTTTTGGCAGGCAGTGCGCAGGTTAATCAGGAAACGCTGGAACAGGCGTTTGCCCGAAGCTACGAACTGGAAAACGCCAAAGATTATCCGGCTGCTGCCGGAGAACTGAATAAAGTTTATGACCAGTCGGCGTACGAAATCAACCTGCGGATGGGCTGGCTCTGGTACAATGCCGGACGGTTTGATGAATCGGTTAAATACTATTTGCGCGCACAGCAATTGATGCCTTACTCCGAAGAAGCCCGGTTTGGTTTAATTCTGCCCAAAGCAGCGCAGGGCCAGTGGGACGAAGTGATAGAACTTTACGACCAAATTCTCGAAATTCATCCCAACAATACAGTGGCGATGTACCGTTTGGGGTTGATTTATTACGAGCGCAAAAACTACGACAAAGCGCTGCCGCTTTTCAAAAAAGTGGTGGATTTGTACCCGTTCGATTACGACGGGCTGCTCATGTTGGCCTGGACTTCCTATTTCACCGGGAATTACAACCAGGCCAAAGTGCTTTTTAACAAAGTAAAATTGAACAATCCGGGCGATGCTTCAGCAAACGAAGGATTGCAACTGATGAGGTAAAAATTAACTACTATGAAATCAATCCTTGCTTTTGCCATGTTCATGCTGATTTATACATCAGCAAATGCCCAGGTTACCCTCGAAAAGAAGTACGACTATTCCACCTCGGTGGTTGAATTTGAAACGCTCGGCTATAAGTACTATTTGATGGATGTTCCTTTGGCACAATGCCGGATTTATAACCTTGACCATTCGCTGTTTAAAACCATTAACTGCAACGTTCCTGCAGGTTTTTATTTGTACGATATTAAATTTCTGTCGGAAAAACTGTTCGACAATGATGCCGGAATTGAGCTGCTCTGTACTTTTTATAAATATAATGAGACCCTGCAGTATTACGAGTACGATAGCAAAATCATCAACGAAGACGGTTCGCAAGTGGTTTTTATCGACGGCGCATTGTATAACTACATCCACAAAACCGGCGAGAACACGTACAAACTGTTTTCGTATTGCTACGATTTTTCGGTCTGGCCTGAAAAAGTGTGGACCAACATTTACAGTTTGCTCGGAACACCGGTTGTGAGCGCTTTTCTGGAAAATGAGACTCCGGGGTTTAATCTGAAGGCCTTTCCAAATCCGGCAAACAATCAGTTAAAAGTAGCATACACTTTACCTCCGGAAGTAAGGGAAGGGACTCTTTATCTTTTTGACAACAGCGGCAAGCAAATTCAACGGTTTAATATCGACAACCACACCGACCACCTGCTGTTGAATGTTTCGGATTACAGCAGCGGCGTTTACCACTATTTTGTGGAGTACGACAACAAAAGGAGTCCGTCGCAAAAGCTGGTGGTGCGATAGATTATCAGGAATTCGTAAATTTGAAAAAAAAATGATGGGACACGATGCTATAAAACTGGAATTAATTGAATGGCTTACCAAACTCGATGATGATGAAACCATTGAATACCTGAAGCTTGTTAAAGATTCAACATCATCTGAAGAGGACTGGTGGCATATCCTGACACTGGAACAGAAATCCGGAATCGAGAGGGGACTTAAAGATATCGAAGAAGGCCGGGTAACTCCGCACGAAGAAGTAAAGGAAAAATATGGACTTTATTCCTCATAATCCGGCCTCACATCTCCATACTTCTCCACAATTTCATCCAGAATATCAGTTACTTCGGCATTGGTTTCGGCACGCAACAGCCTGATTTTCAATTCGCGGAAATTGGGCAGTCCCGGAAAATATTTGGCAAAATGGCGGCGCATCATTAAAATGGCTGAGCGCTCGTTGTCTTTCCATTCGAGGTTGAGCTGCAGTTGCTCTTTTACATTTTCAACCACTTCAGTAACCGTTGGAGACGGAAGTGTTTCTTCGGTTTTCAGGTAATGTTTCACTTCTCTGAAAATCCAGGGGCGGCCAATGGCAGGCCGGCCAATCATCAGCGCATCCACCCCTGTCTGTTCCAGCAAGGTTTTGGCTTTTTCACCGCCGGTAATGTCACCGTTTCCAATAATCGGAATTTTAATTTGCGGATGGTTTTTTACTTCGCCAATCAACGTCCAGTCGGCCACGCCGGTATAAAGCTGCTCGCGGGTGCGCCCGTGAATGGCCAGCGCAGCAACTCCGGCATCCTGTAAACGGAGGGCAGTGTCCAAAATCGGTTTATCATTTTTGTCCCATCCCAGTCGGGTTTTTGCCGTTACAGGAACCTTCACCGCTTTTACAATTTCGGCAGCCATTTGCTGCATTTTGGGCAGGTCGCGTAGCATGGCAGCCCCGGCTCCATGACGAATAATTTTTTTCATGGGGCAGCCAAAGTTGATGTCGATAAAATCGGGCTGCATTTCTTCAGCAACCTTTGCTGCTTCTACCATCGATTCGATGTTGTGCCCGTAAATCTGAATGGCCACCGGGCGGTCAAAATCGAACAAAACCATTTTCTGCTTCGATTTTTTTACATCACGCACCAGCGCTTCCGACGACACAAACTCAGTGTACATCACATCGGCGCCGTATTTTTTGCACATCCACCGAAACGATTTGTAGGTGACGTCTTCCATGGGCGCCAGAAAGAGCGGGGTTCCTTCCAGTATGAGGTTTCCGATTTTCATCAATGCAAAACTATAAAAAGGTGTGTTCAACCAGAATTTTCACTCCCATTCCAAACAAAATAATTCCTCCGAGAATGAGCGATTGTTTGCTGCGATTGGCCGGAATGTTTTTCCCGAACAACATGCCAAGCATGGACGCAATAAATGTAATGGCACCAATGATTAATACCGGAAATAAAATGGGCACTTCGAGGAACCCGAAACTAAGTCCCACCACCAAAGCATCGATACTGGTGGCAATGGAGAGACTTATAATGACCCTTTTTCTGAAGGGATTAAAATTTTGAAGCGTGCCATTGGGTTTTGTTCCTTCTGCAATCATTTTAATTCCAATAAAAGCCAGCAATCCGAAGGCAATCCAATGGTCAAATGAGCTGATAAAATTGTGAATGGTTTTTCCTGCGAACCAGCCAATTACCGGAAAAACAGCCTGAAAAAATGCCAGTGAAATGGCAATGGGAACTGCTTGTTTAAACCGGATTTCCTGTTTCATCAATCCACACGAAACCGACACCGCAAACGAATCGAAACTCAATCCGACACCAATAAACAGAAAGGTTAAAAAGTGCGTAAAACTCATTTCAATTAAAAGGTGCAAAAATACCTAATTCATTAAAAACTGAAAGCTTTGTAATTTTATTTTCAGCAAAATACTGATTTGTTGTTATAAAACTAAAGGATAATCGTCCATAATAACAAATGACCGAAGACGAGTTTAAAAATAGCGTTTTGCCATATTCCCGGAAGCTGTATCCGATGCTGAAACGAATACTGAAAAACGAGGAAGAAACGAGGGATGCCGTGCAGGAGTTGATGGTCAAATTTTGGGCAAAAAGACACGAACTTGTCAAATGTCATAACCTGCAGGGTTACATCGTTGCTGCCGCAAAAAATTACAGTTTCGATTTGCTGAAACGGAAGCGCATTGTAAACTTTAGTGAAAACGGCGAACAGCAGTTCTATCAGATTGAAGCGGGAGAAGTGAATCCGGATTTAAGAGAGAAATATGAACAGGTGCACCATGCCATTGAAAAACTTCCGGAAAAATACCGGGAAATTATCCGGTTGCGTGATATCGATGGATTTGCCTATGTCGAAATAAAAGAAATGACAGGGATTGAAGAACCCCACATCCGTGTGATACTTTCGAGGGCACGACAGAAAGTGAAAGAGGAGGTGGAAAAAATTTACAATTATGAAGACAAAAGACAATTTGCTGGAAAAATATTATAGGGGAGAAACCACGGAAGAAGAGGAAAAAGTGTTAAAATCAGAAGTCATGTCTTCTGATTTGGATTCAGTTGAAAAAAATATTTTCGGTTATTTCAGGCATGATGCTTCTGTACCTGACGATTTGGAAGATTCCATTTTTATAAACATTCGGAAAAAGGAGAGAAAAAGCAAATCCCGCCGGATGTGGATTTATTCCATGACCTCAGCGGCTGCTTCAGTACTCATTATTTTGAGCATTTTCCTTGGAATCCGTGCTGAAAGAAATCAAAAAATGGAAAACGAATTTTTCGTTTTGGAAGAGGCGTTGTTCAGGATTTCAAAAAGTATTCAGCCTGAAGAACAAAACGAAATGCTGGTGCTTTGGATAGATGAAAATGTAGAAATAATAGTAAACTAAAAATAGAAAAGTCATGAAAAAAATTTTGCTCATTTTTACAATTTGTGTAATTCCATTTGCCGGTTGGTCGCAACAGAAACTTTTTGAGGAACTAACCGAAAAATATGCAGATCAAAATGGATTCAGTGCCAGCCAAATTACTTCCGACATGTTCGATTTGTACATTAAAAAACGTAACATCGACGAACAATCGCCGGTTTTTGATGCACTAAAAAGTCTGGATAATATCCTGGTTGTCTCTCAAACCGGTGTTTTTCGGGGTGGTGTTTCAACTGCCGGCGAAACAGAACCCGACGAATTGGCTGCCGAAATTCATCAGGTCATTTTGGATTATTATAAAAAGCAAAATTTTTCATTGTTTAAAACTGAAAAGCAGATGGGTGAAGATGTAAAAGTTTTCCTGAAAAAAAACCAGGAAAAAATTGAGTCACTGGCTTTGGTAACCCATTCGCAGACGGCCACAAATCTGGTCGAACTTCAGGGCAATATCGATCTTTCCAATGTTTCGCAACTCAGCCAGGCACTGAATTTACGCGGTCTCGAAAATCTTTATAAAATTAATAATCAGGGACCCAGTGCATTTTATGTAAATTCACCAAAAGCGGAATGGTCGGAGGAACGAATTGAAGAAATGGTTGCCCGTCAACGAGAACTCGCTGAAAGACAGCGTTTTTTAAGTGAAGAACAACGGCAAAAAATTGAAGAACAGGCACGAATTATGGCTGACAGGCAACGTGAATTATCTGAAAAACATCGAGAACTGGCTGAGAAATACAACCGGTTCCCCATTCTTTTAAATTATCCGGGCGATGCCGGTACGGTTTATTTCCTTAACGGGAAAAAGGTAGATGCTGAGGCATTGAAAAAAATTAAACCTGATGATATTGAAAGCATTGAGGTAACCAAGCCCAAAAAAGAGGGCGACGAAACAACCATTAAAATTAAAACGAAATAAAAAATTGCTTCGAATAAAAAACGGGCAGCTTTCATTTTAAGTTGCCCGTTTTTTATTTGGTTAATAATTTCTTATTCCATGAACTTTGAATAAGTGATTACCAGTTTAATGCCGGTCTGGCTGTTGCTGCCTTTCAGCACAACCCGGCTGGCTTCACTGTTTTTTCGGGCAGTGGTTAAAAAGAATCCATGGTTTTCTGCTAGTCCCTCAATAATTTGTTGCAAATGTTGAGTAATATTAAAACGGTAAGTGTAATCGGAACGAAGCCCACCGCCGTAATAGGTTGAACTAAACGAGTAATCAGAAGGAAGAAATTCGGTACCTTCCTCATCTAAAACTGTAAAAAGCAGTTGCAAGGGAGGTTGATATTTATCTACTTCGGAAGCAATGGTATCAACTTGAAATACCAGTTCAGCCTTGTTTATACCTATATTCGCGGAATCTTTCCAGGAGGTAATTCCATCAATATAAATTTTTGATTTTAAACCTCCTGTAGCCTGCACGTAAATAAGTGAATCATCGCCGGAATCCACATCCAAACTGGCTTCGAAAGAAGTTCCCGAATAATCGTGCTCAATGGAGTTTACGCGGGCACTGAAACGTGTAATTACATAAGGGTTTAAAAGGGTATCCGGTTCATCTTCAGCCTTGTTTTCATCGTTGTTATAGTAAACTACCAGTGCTGAACCTTGAAAATCGCCTGATGAAGCAGCTTCCAGTGTAAGAATTGTGCCACCTGGGGTTGTTTGTTCTTCGGCTTCAATATACAAACCTTTAAAATATTCCAGGAACACATCGTTGTTTATCATTTGCAGCGAATCAGCATCTACCAGTTTTTGTCCAAACGAATTATCGAGCGGAATAGTAATAAGCTGGTAGAATGTGTCTTGCGAAGCAGAATCCTGCCTTACAACCGGCGTGTAATCAACTTGGCCAATGAGTTGTGCAGAAGCCAGTTCCTTCAAATTAACATCCTGATTGTAATTTTGATCCACATCAAGGGGTGATTCCAGTTCGTAAATCTTGAATTTTTGCGGGGTAATGGTGTCGCCGTAAATGAGGCGGTAATAAAGAAATAATTTTACAGAGTCAGCTTCAGCATTGGTTCCATAATCCGGAAAATCCTGTAATCTGAATTGTGTGGCAAAATTGATGGTTGTTTTCCCAAAAACCGGATCATAAAAACTCCCTAATAAACTTTTCGATGGTTCATCGGTTCGGACTGGCCCTTCTGTATAAGTATAGGAAGAAATACTGTTTTTTTCCACCAGGTTTTTTACTTCAATTAAATCACTTGTAGGAAGCAATTCCATTCCCAAATCATTGGGTTCATTACATGCGGTAAAAAATGCCACAGTAGTTATTATCCAGAAAATTAGTAGGTATTTATAAGCTATTTTGCGTTTCACTGAATTCTTGTTTTAAGTAATTGTTTTCCTGTTTGCAAAAAATAAAACACAAACGTATAAAAAATCGTTGAGGCGGTAGTGTAAATGGTTGCAATTTTGATCTTTTTACAATAAAATTTGATCTTTTAACAACTACCATACTTTTTTGTAAAAATCGTCGTAAGCATCAATGTATGTTTCTTTTGGCTGGTAGCCCAGAAAGGGTTTGCCGGTTTCAGGAACAAATTTTTCCAGATCGGGGTGAATTTTTTCTGTGCCCTGAATAATGGCATCAGAGTAATTAATGGCCAGTTTGCTCAGGTTCACATAGTCTGGTTTTTCGATAAGCGAAACATCTTCGGGAACCATTCCGTCCAGCAAAACCTTGGTTTTAATTTCGGGGTTCAGTGTTTTTTTGAATTCATCGTTATAGAGGGAGTAAATCACTTTTGATTGTCCGAAAAGCGGATCGTTGTAATAGTATTTTTTAATGAAAAGCGGAACAAGTGCGGTCATCCAGCCGTGGCAATGAATTAAATCGGGTGCCCACCTCAGTTTAATAACCGTTTCCAATACACCGCGCGCAAAAAACAGGGCGCGTTCGTCGTTGTCTTCAAATTCTTCTCCTTTTGAATTGGCAACAACCTGCTTCCGGTGGAAATAGTCTTCATTGTCAATAAAATAAACCTGCATACGGGCTGCCTGAATGGAAGCAACTTTTATAATAAGAGGGTGATCGGTATCATCAATAACCAGATTCATCCCCGACAAGCGAATAACTTCATGCAATTGGTTTCGTCTTTCGTTCACGCATCCGTATCGCGGCATAAACGTGCGAATTTCACGTCCCTTTTCCTGCACTCCCTGAGGCAGGTAGCGGGAAATTTCCGACATTTCACTTTCGGGCAGATAAGGGGTGATTTCCTGAGAAATATATAGGATCTTTTTCTTTTCCATTGACCTGTAAGCGCGGTTTATAACAGACTGCAAAGGTAATAAAAATATCGTGAATATTCAATTATAGTCATTTCCATTGTGTTAAGCCTCATGCTTTAATAACAGGCTGTTCCAAAAATTAAGCAGATAATTTATTTACTTTGCGCTGTTAAAAATAAGACAATGGTTCTGGTTAAAACAATAAAGGAACTTAAAAAGCAATTAAATGCGCTTCGGGAAAAGGGAAGTGTAGGTTTTGTACCCACCATGGGTGCACTGCATAGCGGCCACATATCGTTGGTAAATCAGGCTGTTCACGAAAATCAGGTTGTGGTGGTTAGCATTTTTGTAAATCCCAACCAGTTTAACGATGCCAGCGATTTGAAACGCTACCCGCGCAATCTGGAGGCAGACCTGAAATTACTGGAACCCACTGGATGCGATCTGGTTTTTGCGCCCGAAGCCGAAGAAATTTATCCTGAACCCGATACCCGGATTTTCGATTTTGGACCCCTGGAGCAGGTTATGGAGGGAAAACACCGGCCAGGTCATTTTAACGGAGTTGCCCAGGTGGTAAGCCGTCTTTTCGAAATTGTGAAACCCGACAAAGCTTATTTAGGGTTGAAAGATTTTCAGCAACTGGCTATAATTAATCAACTGGTAAGAATGTTAAAATTGCCGGTTGAAATTGTTCCCTGCAACATAATTAGAGAAAAGAATGGCCTGGCCATGAGTTCGCGCAACGAACTTTTGACGGCTGATGAAAGAGGAAATGCCGCTCTTATTTTTAAAACGCTTTTGAGGGCAAAAAACCTTGCCGGCACAATATCCGTAAGAGAGCTTAAAAACGAGGTGATTGAAACCATCAACAAAAACCCGTTTTTAAACGTTGAATATTTTGAAATAGTTGATTTTGAAAATCTTCAGCCTGTAAAAAGCTGGAGCGAAAAAGGAAAGAAAATCGGCTGTATTGCCGTTTTTTGCGGAAAAGTCCGATTGATTGACAATATTGTTTTGAACTGAAAGGGCAAATTATGCACATAGAAATTTGTAAATCGAAAATTCATAAAGTAACTGTTACAGAAGCCAATCTGCAATATGTTGGAAGCATAACCATTGACGAAGATTTGATGGAAGCCGCCAATTTAATTGAAAATGAAAAAGTGCAGGTGGTAAACATCAATAATGGCGAACGGCTTGAAACCTATGTGATTAAAGGCGAACGAGGCTCCGGCACAATATGCCTGAACGGACCGGCTGCACGTAAAGCGGCAGTGGGCGATGTGGTAATCATTATTTCCTATGCATCAATGGATTTTGAAGAAGCCAAAACGTTTAAGCCTTCCATTATTTTTCCGGATGTTGAAACCAACAGACTGGTTTAATTTTGTTACACAAACTTTTCTCTTTTTTGCAGGTTGTAAAGTCCGTAAAGGATAAAAACAATCATACTTGCTCCCAAAAATATCCGGTTCTTGGTAATCAGTCCCTGCCAGATAATTTCGTTAAAATTGTTTGGTATTTGGAATGGGTTCAGAAAAACATTCCATTGGGAACGTTCCACTGCATCCTGTAAAATTATCAGCGCAACGCCAATTAACACCATCAAAACCGCAGTTCCGTTTCCGTTTTTTATAATGGTTGAAAACATAAAAGCCATGGAACCCATAAAAACAATGGGATACATCAACTGATAAGCCATTTCCAGCACATTAATTTTATACAAAAGTACTGATGCAACGGCTGAAAAAAGAATGGTAATCAGAAAGATTAAAACATAGATCATTAACAGCCTCACCAGCCAAATCTTGTACCGGTAATTGGGAATTCCGAACAAAATTTCAAGCATCCGCGAATCGTCATCGTTTTGAATGCCAAACACCGACGGATAAAAAATGAGCAGAATTCCGGGAAAAATAAGCAGGTTGTAAACCGTTCCATCGGTTAATGCTTCTCCATTCCAAACGGTTTGAATGGCAAAAAACAGGAAAAAGCCGAAGGCTGCCAGTAAAAACCAGATAAAACGGCCAGCAAAAATGATTTTCAGGTTGTAGCGAATCATTCTCACCGTGTTTTTAAAACTATTTTTTATATCGAATTTTTGTTCCATTTTCTACACATTTTTAGCAAAGTCTTTCAACAGGCACAAATAGGCATCTTCCAGGTGTGGCGATGCAGGTACGGCATTTTCCGATGGTTTTTCTTTTGAAAGCACACGAATTTTAATGTTCTCACCATCGCGCATGTGATGAACAATGAGCTGTTTGTTTGAAAAACTATCGAATTCTTTGGCCGGTAAAGTCATTTGCCAAACAAAACCTTCGCCCATTTTTACCATCGCGTTTGGCGTTCCAAAGTATTTTAAATCGCCGCGGTTAATAACTGCCACCTGGTTGCACGAGCTCGAAATATCCTCAATAATATGTGTTGAGAAAATTACAATCCGCTCGCGGCTTAATTCCACCAGCAGGTTTCTGAATCGAATCCGTTCGCGCGGATCGAGCCCGGCGGTTGGTTCGTCAACTACCAAAATACGTGGCAGGTTGAGCAGGATTTGCGCAATACCAATCCGTTGTTTCATACCACCCGAAAACGAACCAATTTTGTCATCTTTCCGGTCGAACATGTGTACACTTTTTAGCACATATTCCATCCGTTCGTTACGTGTGGCAACATCTTTAATGCCCTTCAAAATAGCCTGGTAATCGAGGAATTCCCATGCCGACATGTTTTCGTAAGTACCAAATGCCTGGGGCAGGTAACCGATTAATCCCTGCAATTCTTCGCGGTGTTTTTGCGTGTCGAGCCCGTTAATCCAGATTTTTCCGTAGCTCTGTTCCAGAATTCCGCAAATGATGCGCATCATGGTCGATTTTCCTGCACCGTTGGGCCCCAAAAGGCCAAACATTCCGGTTTTAATTTCAAGCGAAACTCCATTTAATGCACGGAAAGGAACTTTGTGTTTCCCGATTACCGGAATCTGCCTGACCATAGTAAAATAGCCGCGGCGCAATCCACTGAACCGACCTTCAATCCGAGCGATATTCAGGTTTTTCCGGTGAATATATTCACCCGAACTGTAAATAACCAGTAACAGTGTCCAGATTATTCCCACAAAAATAACCATACCCAGGTTGTCCCAGTTTCTGAAAAATATAAAAAGGAAAAAGGCCGGAACTCCCCAGAAAATCACGTTTCGGACAACTCGGTTTATTTTTGGATAAACTGAATTTTTTGTGGTTTCGAACCTGTTGGCCATTACTTGTTTAAACGGCACATACAGCAGAAACAGGAAGAAGTAAACAAAGTGCGACATGATCCACATCCACACACTACTGTTTACGTAAAAGAAAGTAAAGAAAACCAGGAACCCGAACAGCGGAATTTGCCAAATGAGGTCGTAAAAATCGCGCAGATGTTTGTAATCTCTCAGCAAACCGGCACGTTCCCTGATTTTTATTCCGGCTTTCCACTCACGTACAAAACGGTTGTCGCGGTCGTAAATTTTTACCAGTTTTTGTATAACAATCCGAATTTGTTCTTTTTCGTCCACTACTTTTGAGCTGGCTTTTCGTAAGCTGGTTAATACAAAGGCAGTAACGCCGGGAATAAGAATAACGATCATCATAAATCCAAGCAGTTTCCACACAAATGAATCCACTTCGAAATAAATATAAAGCGTAGCAATTACAAACAGAACGAGTTGCATCACTTTTAAACCCCAGTGAAGCGATTTGAGCCAGTTTACGGCATTTTCCATCCCGAAATAGAGTGTAGGAACAAAAACCAGAGTGAGGATTGTACTCACTGCAAGTCCGCCAATTACTGTTATTGCGAATGGCGCTCCAATTGCACCAACATATTCCGACTGCCCCATGGCAAGCGGTAACATGGCTACTATGGTGGTAATGGCAGTGATTAAAATCGGTCGAACACGCGAAAGCCCGGCGGTCATTAAAGCCCGCGATTTACGGTAACCCCTTTTTCGGAGAATGTTGGTGTAATCGATGAGAATGATTCCGTTATTTACCACCACTCCAAGCAATATAAGAAACCCGGTTAACGTGTTGGCATTAAACAGACTATTGCCGGTAAAAATGAGGGCAATAAAAGAGCCAATGGCTGCCAGCGGTACTGAAAACATTAAAACAATGGGCGTGGTAAGCGATTCGAAAACCGATGCCAGAATCATCAGAATGAGCAGGAAAGCAGCGCCAATCAGAAAGTAAAATTCTGAAAACTGGTCTTCTTCGTGAATAATTTCAATAGCCACACCGGCCGGCATTTTATAATTACTCACAACCTGGTCCAGTTCAAGCCGGTAAGCTTCAAGCAGGTCTTTCGATTGTTCGGCCTCCTGGGCAAAACGGTAAAACAGTTCAATCTGTTTTTCCTGGTTCACCCTGGTAATGCTTGCCATCCCATCGGCATAAACTAAATCGGCAATATCCTGAAGATCGTAAGTGGCTCCCAGGCTATTGCTCACCTTCATTAGCCTTAAATCTTCAATGTTTTTCTCTCTTTCTTCTTCCTCTTCGGTGAGCTTTTCTTTGATGATGATTTCATATTCCTCAATGCCTTGTTTGAAATTAACGCCGGAAGTGAATTCCCGTGTAAAAGAGCCCAACTCAGAGGCAATGTTATTCATGTTGAGGCCAAATTCAGTTAACAGTAACTGGTTAAAATAGAGGTGTAATTCCGGGCGGTTGCTGGCCACACTGATATTTACACTACGAATGGATTCGAGGTTTTCAATAAAATATTGCAAATCTTCGGCTACTCCACGCATCGCATTAAAATCTTCACCTTTAATTACAATACGTTCGCGGTTGGTTCCAATGCCCAAAAACCGGCTGAAATTTTCCATTCCGGCGCCACCACCGCCACCGCCACCGCGGAACCGTGCACTTGACGCAGGTGCAGTGAGGCTAATTTCTGCCTGGGAAATATTGTTGACAAGTCCTTCCACTTCCGATTTGATTTCGGCAATAGAGCGCTTGTTAATCTTTTCATAGTCTTCCTGTAAAACAACAGTTATAATGGCATCCTCTTCCTGAATGTTTGCAATTACATCCTGTTTTTCCTGAATTCCTTCCAGGCGGCTTTCCACTTCGGCAGCCACCAAATCGGTTGCTTCAAGAGTTGAACCGGTGGGCATGGTAACATAAACGGAAAAACGGGTTTCTTCTACTTCCTCAAGCGTATTTACGCTTATGGCCAGCACAATAAATACCGTAATAAAAAACAGCACAATAGCGCCTACAACTGTTGCAGCGGGAGCTCGCATACTGGCTTTTAACAGCAGAATATAAATTTGAATAATACGGTTGTTGGTTGTAACTTTTTCATAAAAAATATTGTGCGACGATTCCCTTTTCAACAGAAAATGAGCTGCCATGGGAATAAGTAAAAGCGCCACAAACAGCGATACCGTAAGTGTGGAAATGATAGAAACCCCAATGTGGTTCCCCATCAGTTTAATCATGTATTCTGAAGAGAACAGGAATGGAAGAAAAACGGTGATGGTGGTTAACGTTGCCGCAACAATTGACCGCCAAACTTCAGTGGTTCCCTGAACTACTGCTTTATCGGGATCAAACCGCTTCCCGGAGAGCCGGTAAATGTTTTCGAGCACCACCACGCTGTTGTCAAGCAACATTCCGATGGCGAGCACCAGCCCAACCAGGGTTAAACTGTTAATGGAAACATTAAAGGCATAAAACAGGTTGAATGCCGTGAATACTGAAACCGGAATGGCCAGGGCAATGATGGAAACAATTTTCAGGTTTTTCAGGAAGATCCACAGAACAAAAATGGCAAGTAATCCTCCAACCAGCGCCAGGTTCATTATCTGATCGATGTTTTTTTCCATGGTTTCGGCCAGGTTGGTCTGAACCACCATCTCCACATCATTTGGCGCCAGTTTTTCATTCAGCGCTCCAATTCGTTCCTGCACTTTTCCTGAAAGCTCAATGAGGTTAGCCTGCGAATCGCTCACCAACATAATGGAAACGGCATCCAGCCCGTTTACGCGGCTGATGCTTTCTTCCTCTTTCACACCAAAAAATACGTCGGCAACGTTTTTAAGGTAAATGGGTCCTTCGGCAACAATAATGTTTTCAATATCGGTTACCTGGTTATACTCGGCAGTTACATGCAAGAAATACTGTTTCTGACTTTCGTGAAGGTAGCCGGCAAAAGTGCGGTTTGCCGAGTTTGAGGTAATGGCATTTCTGATTTGTGCCGGTGTAATATTGTAGGCATCGCAGGCAGCTTTGTCGTAAGTAATTTCAATGGAACGTTCTTTCCCGCCAAAAATAGTTACCGAAGCAATTCCATCAATATTTTCAAGTTCTGCTGCAATTTCCTGGTCCACAATATTCCGAAGCCGGTCGGTACCTCCACTGCCCCTAACCTGCAGTTCCATAAACTGGTTGGAGAGTTGCTGCACATCCACCCGGTTTACCGAAACAACAAAATTTTCGTCGAGGTTATCGGCAGCCTGATCAATCTTTTCCTGAAGTTTCAGAAACGTATATTTAAAATTGATGTTTTGATTGAAATTAACCTGGATGGATGCCGTACGATTATTCATAAAAGTTTCTATGCTCTCAATACCTTCCATGGTTCCAATGGCTCCCTCAATGGGGATTACCGCCTGGTTTTCCATGTAGGCCGGATCAACCTCAATACGTGAGTTGATCTGGACAAAAAGCATGGGAAGTTCTGCATTGGGCATAAGCTCAACCGGCAGTTGTTTATAGGAAACATACCCCAAAAGGGTAAGCCCTGTAAACAACATGCTGATGAGTACTTTTCTGTTTATTATAAAATTCATTCTATTTTCTTACAAACAAGGTTTTTATCCTGTCTAAAATATCGTAAACACAAGGAATAACTACCAGTGTTAAAAGTGTGGATGTTACCAAACCACCAATAACTGCCAGAGCCATGGGCGAACGTAGCGAGGCGCTTTCGCCAAACCCAAAAGTTAATGGCAACAGGGCAAGCACTGTGGTTAAACTGGTCATTATAATGGGTCTTATGCGTTGTTGTCCGGCTTGTAAAATGGCATCTCTTCTTGTATTTCCCTCCCGGATAAGCTGGTTTATGCGGTCAACCAGAATGATGGAGTTGTTAACCGCAATACCGGCCAGCATAATTATTCCGATAAGCGCCATAATGTTTAAAGTTTTTCCGAGGGCAAAAAAGATGAGAATACTTCCAACAACCGCCAGCGGGATGGTAAGCAAAATGGTAAACGGATGAATCAACGATTCAAATTGTGACGCCATGACCATGTAAACCAGAATTATTGAAAGCAGCAGTGCAAATCCGAGACTACTCATCGATTCCTGCCTTTTTTCTTCTTCGCCGGTCACCAAAATCCTGTAATTCAGTGGTAATTCTATATTTGCAGTTTCCTGCCTGATGTTATTAGCAACATGTTCCAAAGCAAGTCCTTTGTCCATTTGTGAAGTAACCCGTCCAATGCGGTTTTGGTTTTTTCTTAGTATTTCTTTTGGGGAAGTACCAAAAGTAATTTCGGCAATTTCGCTGAGCCTGAACACCTGGTTTCCGGAGCTGATTGTGAGGTTATAAATTTCATTCAACCCTTTTTCAGGAACTTTAATGGTGATATCGCGCATTTCACCTGATTGTTCCATTTGTCCGGCATTTTTTCCCTCCAACTGGTCCTGAATTTGCGTAATAACAGTATTGATATCGAGATTATACATTCCGGCCCTGATGCGGTCAACATGCACCTCAACTTCAGGTGCACCTTCTTCTATTGAAGTTTGAATGTTAAACAATCCTTCTATGTTCATCATCCGTTCTTTCACCTGGTTTAACACTGCTTCAATTTCGTCGAGCTCTTCGCCTCTTACTTCCACAACAACCGGGGCTTCTTCAGTTCCCAAAATAGATTTTAGCGCACTTTGCTCTTCGGCATAACTAATTTCAAGGCCGGAAATATCTGCCGTGAGGTTATCCATTGTTTCAATAACCTGGCCTGTTGTAAGCGTAGCATCTTCCGTTAAAATCACCTTTATTTGAGCTGTGTTTTCGCCTTGAAAAACGGCTGTTTCGTCACCCAAAATACTGGTTGAAGGTCCTGAGTGCGAATAGATTTTATCCAGATTATCGCCTAAATATTCAGTAAGAATGGATTCTATATTTTGAACCGTAGATTCAGTTCGAACCAATTTTGTACCTTCCTGCATTTTCAGGTTCATGGTAAATTCGCGGGTTTCGGTTTTGGGCATAAATTCTGTGCCAATAAACGGAACCAGCATAAACGAACCTAATACCAACAGAGTAGTTACAATAACCACCATCCATTTCACTTTCAATAATTTATCGAGAAAACGGCTGTATCCGCCCATTTTTACTGAACTTTTTTTAGTGGGGGATTTTTTGTTTTTATAGAACCGGTGATAAAGGGTTGGAATTACAAAAATGGCCACGAATAAAGAGGAAACCAGAGAAAATGCCACGGTCCAGGCCTGGTCTTTGAATAATTCGCCCGATGCCCCGTGCAGGTAAACAATTGGCAGGAAAACGACAATGGTGGTGAGCGTTGAAGCTGTAATGGCGCCTCCTACTTCGGCGGTTCCGTTAACTGCTGCATCTTTTACACTCATTCCGTTTTCGTGATTTCTGAAAATATTTTCGAGAACAACAATGGCGTTGTCAACCAACATACCTGCACCAAGTGCCAGACCTCCCAATGTCATAATATTGATGGTGAGGTTATTAAAGTACATTAGGTTGAAGGTGGCAATAATGGAAATTGGAATGGCAATACTTACGATAAGTGTGGTTCCCAGCCTTCGCAGGAAAAGAAAAAGCACAAATACGGCCAGTAAAATACCAAGCAATGCTGTGTTTTGAACCTCGCCAATGGCGCTACTTATAAAACGTCCCTGATTGGTTACCTGCTGCAGATTGTAACCGGGCAGTGCTCTTTCAATATTTACCAGCGCTTCGTTTATTTGATCCACCGCCTTTACGGTGTTAAATTTGGTTTCTTTGTAAACAGCCAACCCAACACATCTTTCACCATTAAAATGTACGATGTTGGCAGGTTCTTTATTTGCCAGGGAAACAGTGGCTACATCGCGCAGAAAAACCGGTGCCATTTCAACGCGGGGACGCTCTTCGGTTTCCACCCGAGTAGCTTTGTAACCAACAATCAGGTTTTCAAAATCTTCCACATCGTTGAGCAACCGAACTCCTTTTACAATGTATTGAAGACCCATTTCACTTATTCTTCCGCCCGAAACATTGCGGTTAAAGTTTTGAATGCGTGAACTTACCTCGTCGAGTGTAAGGCCTTGAGATTCCAACCGGTAGTGGTCGGTTTTTATAACCACTTCGCTTTCTTCCTGTCCCGAAAGTTCAACCTCTGCCACACCTTCCAAACGTACCAGTTCGTTACGAATGTAATTTTCCGCAACTTTTCGGATTTCGTTCATGTCGGTAATTTCGCTGTGTTTAACGGCAATCAACATTACCGGTGCAGTATTCGGGTCGTGCTGGGTTATGCGCAGGTCGTCAATTTCGGCGTTTTGGGTAAGTGAATTCAATGCTTTTTGCAGGTCGAGGAAAGCCTCGTCCATATCTTTATTCCAGGCATATTCTACCGTAATTTGTGCTGTGCCAACCCGGGTAATGGAAGAAACCTGAATCACATCGGACTGGCGAATGGCCAGCGCTTCAATGTTTTCAACAAATTGTTTTTCCATTTCCTCCGGTGGCCGCTCGCCCGAAGTAATTTCCACGAAAATCCGGGGCGAGTTTAAATCGGGGAACAAGTCAACCCCCAGCTTGTCAAACGAAATGTACCCCAGGAGGATGACTCCCAGGACAATCATTAGGATGGTTACCGGGTAATTGACAGAAAATTGGGTTAATTTCTTCATTTTAAATAATTTCTAATGATTTTCCGGTATGTTTCCTAACGGATAATTCGAACTTTGGAATTGTCGCGAAGCGTTTCAAAGCCTTTAATAATTAACCTGTCGTTTACTGCCAGTCCTTCGGTTACTTCCACAAAATTCTGGTTTTCGAGTCCGGTGGTTATGCGGCGATCGTCGGCGGCACTGTTCCTGCCAACAATAAATACATACTTGCCCCGTCCTCCGGAAAGAATAACATCTTTGGGAATTACGATGGTGCTGTCTTTCCTGGCAGTAATAATATCAGCCTTTACAAACATCCCCGGGCGTAACATCAGTTCAGGATTTGAAATTTCAATTTTGCCTGAAAACGTTCTTGTTTCGGTGCTAATTGCCGGTGAAAGTTCTGTTACTTTTCCCCTGAGTGTATCTTCGGGAAGTGTATAATTAGTTACCAAAACTTCCTGTCCCAGTTTCAGTTCTTCAATATTTTTTTCGGGCAGGTTAATATTCATGTACATTTGGTTGTAGCTCATCAGGGTAACCATGGGCGAACCTTGTGCCACCCGCACACCTCTGGTGTAATAGGGTAATTCAACAATTACGCCTGAAAAAGGAGCTTTTACACTCATTTTGGCCATTTGAATTTGTGCATTTTCGTAATTGTATTGCGCATTGGTTTTCGAAACTTCCGAATTGCGCAGTTCACGAAGGGTAACGCCGCCTTTTTCATATAACGACTTTTGTTTTTCATATTCCTGCTCCGAAATTTCCAGATTCAGTTTAACGGCATCCATGGCCAGGTTGTTAACGTATTCTTCGTTTTCGAACCTAATAATGGTTTGCCCTTTATTTACCCTGTCTCCCGGTTTAAAAGTCCTTCCGGTTGCCGGATTGTTTTGCAGGTAATAGTCACCGGCCATTTCAGAATTCAGAGCCACTTCTGCTGTGGCATTTACCGTACCGGTGGTACTTATAAATTGTTCGATGCTCTGAAGGCGGATATCTTCAACAGAAACCGGAACAGCCAGTTCGCTGCTCTCTGACTGGGTTTGCTGGTTACAAGCAGCAGCTAAAGCAACCAGAATAATAAGCGGGAAGAATTTAATATTTTTCATTTTTAAACTGTTTTTTCTGAATTAGTTGTTTTGATTTAAATATAAGTCTGCAGGAATGATGGGTTCATTGTTTTCGAAATCGAAAAGACTCTGTATTTTCAGGTTGAGCAATTCAATTTTGTAGTTTATAAGCGCCTGTGCATAAGCAATTTTACGCTCCGAAAGCTGGGCCTGGTAAAGATTCAAATCCATACCGGTGAGGTCGCCGTTTTCGTACCGTTCCAGGTTAATTTCGTATGTCAGTTCTGCATTGGTCTGGCTTTGTTCGGCAATGGCAATCTGGTTAAGTTGGTTTTGTAAATTGCGAAATGCCTGCCTGATTCCAATGATTATCTGATTCTGCTCTTCGGTGTAATTGAGTTTCTGCGATTCAATGGCTGCCTCCTGGGCGGCAATTCGCGCTTTTTTCTCACCCCAGTCGAAAAGCGGAACATTAAAACTGATACCAACTGAAGGACTGTTGGTTGGTGCATCAAAAATCTGGTCGAGATTCCGGTTATCGCCCGAAATACCCAAACGCAGGTTTACATCGCCTCTGAATTCGTTTAACGATTTTGTGCGGATGAGGTCGAATTGGCTCGACTCAATATCTATTTCCCTTTGGCGAAGTTCCATTCGCGACTCCAGACCGGTTTCAATGGCTTTTTCCAAATCAACCGGAACCGGGTTGGCCGAAACATCGGCAAGAATGGAGAAGTCTGTATAAAGGTCCATTCCCAGATAAAGTTTAAGCTGGTCTTTTGCATTTTCAAATGCCACCTCCCTGTCCTGAAGCGAGGAATTTGAAGTAGCCAGGTTGAGTTCGGCCTGGTACAATTCTTCCATGGCGGCCAGGCCGGCATCCACTTTATTTTTTATGATTTCGTAGCTTTTTTGGGTATTGGATAATTCTTCTTTGGCAATGTTCAGGTTCATCTGGGTCATATATACATTGTAAAAGAATTGGGTTACATTCCTTTCCATGTTTAGTCGCTGCATAACATACCCGATGTTGGCGTTTTCGAAATTCAGTTCAAGTTCTTTTAACTCCAGTTTTTGCCGGTTGTAGGTAAATAATGGCTGATTATAATTTAGGTACAGGTTGTTGAAAAATACCTGACTTTCAATATCAGACGCATCAGAATAGCTGCTTTGCCAACCGAACTGATTGGTAAGTGAAATAGTTCCATCGGTGAGCAGAATGGGTTGTTCTACCCTGAAGAGGGCATTGGTTTCAAAATTTTCGTTGGTGTACCATTGCGAAACCCTGTTGTCGAACCGGCGGTTCCGGCTGAAATTAACGGGAGAAACGTCGAGCGAAAAACGCGATTTAAGCGCTGCCCGCTGAGCTTCCAGGTTTTTCTGAAACCGCTCGAGATTTAACAACGATTGTTGCAAATCGGGGCTGCTGGTTTCAGCAATTTGAAAAGCCATGTCGAGAGTAAGAATTTCCTGAGCCTTAATTCCTGAAACGGAAAAAAGAAAAAGCGAAAGTAAAAAAAATATTTTTCGCATTTGGTTTAATTTTTTAAACGACTTCATATTTCTGTTTTTTCAATTTTACTTACAATTTTACAAGGCGCACGGCATCGGCAAAAACCATTCGCGATTCTGATTTATTGGTTAACTCAACAAGAGCAGTATCGGGTGCAAAGTAATACGAACCCAAATGGTTCCAGCCTTCTTCGGCACTTTGAATGGCCAAAGATTGTTCCTCAGTACCTTCATCGCTGTATATAAAAAACTGGTATTCACCACTATCGTCATTTCCTCCACGACCAAATCTGCGGGGTTTATATAAATGGTAATACACATCGTAATAACCGGCTTCCTCAATAAGTACATGCCATTTTGCCTTCATAGAACCGTCGCCTGCTTTAATGTAATGTGCAGAACGAACGTATTCGCCAAAAAAGTCAGAATTGGTACTTGCTGTCCAGTTTGCCGGAGGACGCCAGTAGTTCAATCCCGAATATTTTTGAGCGTCTTCGGTATCTTTTGCCAGCCATTTTTCAAGCAGGCTAATGTCTTCTGTTTGGGTAATTTCAAACTGCGGATCCTCATTGTCAACAATATATTCTCCGGGCAGTTGTTTTCGCACCGGGGTGTCAGAAATGGTTTCACCGTCTTGCGGAACGGCCCGTGGGTCTTCTTCCACATCGCGAAATCCTTCCATAATTACCTGCGGAATATTTTGTGATGTCATGGTGTTTATCATTACCATCCTCGGGTCGGCATCAAACATGTAATTTACATCTTTTGTCTGGTGCGGGTCCAGATACACCAGTTTGTTAATCATATCATCAGAGCCGCCGCCTCCTCCAAAACCTCTGCCGGGGCCACCTCCACCCCCCATTCTGAATGAAAGTTTAACAATTCCCTCTGTATCAGAAAAGTTTGTTATTTTCACCGAAACCTTGGTTTGCATCCGGTCGCCGGTTTTTACTTTTACCGCTTCAATTGGAGAAAATAAAAAGCCGGGAAGTGTTTTGGCCTTAAACCACTCATCCATCATTGGAATTAGTTGAACCCCAAATTTTTCGTTGATGATTTGGTCGAATTGCTCAAAATCGATGTTTTGAAAGCGGAATTCCATGAGCACTTCGCGCAGAAAATCTTCAAATTCTTCTTGTCCGGCTTTCCACTGTACCATGGAAAAAAGTACTTCACCTTTTAATTTAATTACATTGTCAATTATTTTTTTCTGCCTCGGATCGGCAAGAATTTCTTCGAAGGTGCTGTCCTGAAGGGCAATGTTTGCCAGTTCGTCGTCGCTCATTCCCTGCATGTTGCGCATCCAGCCAGAGCGCATGTCTGCCGACTGGCTTTTGAGGTAAGCCTCGAAAATGCGGTTGGTAATGGGCCACTGGTCTGAAATAATATTATTCTGGAAGTTGTAAAACATAGCAAAAATGAAATAAGGATTAGGTATTTCCTGTACCGTAAAATTGCCCCTGTTTCGCTGAAAGTCGGCTGACTGCTGTTCCGTAAAAATTCTCATAAAATCGTAAAGCAGACGAATTTCCTTGTCCTTTTCGGTCATGTTATTATCCCCACGCCTTCCCCAGCGTTCCATTCTTTTTTTTGAACCTTCAAAATCGGCTTCACGCAGCATAAAACCTTTTTCAGGAATTAAAACCTGCTCGGGCTGAATAAACTCCTGCCTGCCCGACCAAATGCGTTCGTATGTTTTAAACTGGGCCGGTACTTCCACCAAAAAGAAGCGGTCAAACGCATAGTCCAAATTGTAAGACCGTTCAAAGTCGCCCATTCTTTCGTTTACCAACTGGGCCAGTGTATCCTTTGTTTCCGGGAATGCCTCGGTGAAATAATCGTGTCCCTTTATATGCCAGATTCCGTATTCCAGACTGTCGGTCTGAATGTTTTTCTTTTCGTAATTTCCAATGGCCAGTGATATTTGTGTTAGCGGAACAGTATTGATAAACACGAATTGTCCTTCAGAAACTTTGGTCATTTCACCCTGTGAAACCGGTTGAAGGCCTGGCTGGGTTTTTACTTCCAGACTGAAGTTTATAAATTCCGGGTGGTTCCAGCTAACATCTTCGGTGCTGTATGTTACTCCTGTTCTGGGGTACCAGTTTGCTTCCGGTGTAAGCAGTATATATTGCGGCGTTAAAAAAGCATACCTTTTATCCACGTTCAACACAAATTTTCCATACTTTTCTGTACGTTCTTCTTCCGGAATATCGAGGTAGCAAAGTGTTTCATTTATTCCCCCTGAATAGGAAATTTCAATTTCTGCTTCCTGACCGGGCTGCAAGGTAATATTTTCGCTGATTATGAGGTGATTTTTACGTTCAAAGGGCGTTTCTTGTCCGTTGAGTTTAAAACTTTGTACGGCTAATCCGTTATTTAAACTGAAAATGAGTTTGTTTAGGGGTACATTTTTTTTGTTTTTAACCGTTAATTTTGAAACGGATTCAATGCTGTTGCCTTTGTGAATTAGAACGATAGAGTTGGAAATAGTTGCAGGCAGCGATTCCTTTACGAAAGAGTTGTTTAAGGCAATGGCCTCATCACGTAATGTTGCATTTGTTTTAAACTGGTTAATGTGTTGCCAGGCAAAATAACCACCTGCCACAAAAAATAAAATGGCAAAAATTAGTGAGAACCAAGTCATGGATTCCGATTGGGGTAGTCGTTTTAACAGGAAGATAGTCATAAATATAAAGCTGATTCCCAGCGAAAAATAGATTCCGCGGTGAACAAGCACTTTTTCCATGTTTCCCATTCCGGCAATGTCTGAAATTAACATGGGAATGTTAAAAGCCATGTAATCGAAAATGTAATAAAACCTGTCTTCGAGTAAAAACAAGGTGATACCGATATAACCCAAAATAAGCACAAAAGTAATGGCCTGGTTACGGATAACACTCATCAGCAAAAACGAAAGTCCCATAATAAAAACCAGCGTTGGCACACTGATAAGTACCAGGTAAATACCGTAAGATTCCCAGTTTATGGAGGTTTGTTGCGAAAGCATGTTGAAAATAAGAGCCATTAAAACTACGGCAATATTCAGGAACAAAAACACCTGAAGGTTTCCCCAGGTTTTGCCAATAACATATTCGCCATTGGTCATCGAACGCATATAAATTACCTCGGTGGTATCGAGTTTTTTGTCGCGCTTTAAAAAATCGGAAGCCAGAAAAACAGCGATAATAGCTTGGGCCACATTTAAAATGAGCAGGTTGAAATAGGGAATTGCAGCCGGAATACTCCGAATTGCCCATCCCTGGTCTCCGCCTCCTTCTATTATCATACCAAAGTTTAACGCAAAAAGAACCAGCAATGACAATATACCAAAAATGCGGAAAAACCAGCTTCTGAGCAGTGTTTTACGCTCATATTTGGCAATGGAGAATATGTTGTGCAATGAGATCATCTTTTTGTTATTTTATATAATTAAGAATTTGTCCACTGGTTCAAATTGTTTTCCATATAATGTACGTAAGCATGTTCAAGATTAGGTTCAATTTGTTTCCCGTAATACCCGTTAATTTCCGGGGCAACTACCTGAACCTCCCATCCTCCTTCGGTAGGAATGGTGGAAATAACCGGATATTTCTCGTTGATTTCAAGGTATTCGGCTTCAGTAGCTTCAATTAGCCACACATTTCCTTTGGCTTTTTTTACTAAATCTTCGGGTGATCCGGCAAATGCAAGTTCTCCTTTGTTTAACAATGCCATGTTGTGACAGGTGCTGGAAATGTCTCCAACAATATGTGTCGATAAAATTATAATAACGTCGCGTGTACTTAAATTGGAAAGCAGATTGCGGAACCGGATACGTTCTTCCGGATCGAGACCCGTGGTTGGCTCATCCACAATAATAATTTTAGGATTGTTAATTAAAGCCTGCGCAATTCCCAGTCTGCGTTTCATTCCACCCGAGAGTTTGTTGGCGTTGCGGTCGCGTGCTTCATAAAGTCCCACTTCTTCCAACATTTGGTCAACGGCAGTTTTTCTTGCGGCACCGTTTTTCATTCCGGCCAATCTTGCGGCATAATCTAAAAACTCATACGTTTTCAATTTCGAAAAAAAACTGAAATCTTGCGGGAGGTAACCAAGCATGGCCCGAATTTCGCGCCGGTTTTTAGCTAAATCGAGATCATTTACCATAACCTTTCCGCTTGAAGGTTTCATCAGAGTAACCAAAATCCGCATCAGAGTTGATTTGCCGGCTCCGTTAGGTCCCAGCAATCCAAACATACCGTTGGGAATTTCAAGATTCAGGTTTTTTATGGCATAATTCCCGTTGCGGTAAACTTTGTTCAGCTTCTCAATTTTTATTTGCACGATTTTTCCTCCAGATAATTAAAACACTGATTTGGACTTGAACGCTGCGAAATAGTTTAAATGAAGACAAGTAAATTTTAATTTTAGTGGATAGGTATAAAATTAAGGATTAAAATTACCGCCGGTAAAAATGAAAAAAGGCCCCGGAAAACCGGAGCCCTGATCGCGTTCAATATTTCACTCTTCTTATTTTTGAACGGTAAACTGAAATTCGTTGCTGTTATTGGTTAAAACAACTTCATAAGTTCCTTTTTCAAGTTTTGAGAAATCAAGCGCTTTCTGAATACACATTTCTTTTCCCAGTTTTTTGCCTGTAACATATTGTCCGTCACGGTAAATATTCAGGAATACATTTTTTTGTGAATTGTTCAGATAAGAAATCTGAAGGGTGTTGTTTTCGAATTTGTAGTACGGACTAAACATCCTGATTTCTTCACCAACCTTTAGATTCTTTCCGTTCGAAATCGTAACTAACCTGTCGAGGTTACAATTGCCGTGTTTCAGGTTCACATGGTAATTGCCATCATCCAAATCTTGTAAATCTAAAACCAACTTGTAGCTTTGTGCCGGTTCTTCCGATTTTTTGTAGAAAATGGTTTCACCCCGCTGGTTTTTTAATGTTAGCTCAAAATTCGCCGGCGACATGGTTTCAAATGCTACCAGAGCTTTTTCATTTTGTACCGGAATTACATTCATGGTGGGGAGTTGGGTGGCAAATACTGTTGCTGCAACAAATACTGCCATTGCTGTTAAAACTAAATTTTTTGTTTTCATGACTCAATTGTTTTTGTTTTCATTGTAACATTAAGACATTCAAAATTGCTAATTGGTTACATTAAATAAGAGCAATATCGATGAAAACAAGAATTCAGGGGGTAAAAGGATACAATTCAGCGACAAACGACAAAAATGTCGTTTATTCCAAAATTATTCTCTAAATAGCTGATTCAAACTGCTTTAAAAAACGTATATCGTTTTCAAAAAAATGCCGGATATCTTTTATGCCGTAACGCAACATGGCAATGCGCTCGATGCCCATTCCAAAAGCGAATCCGGTATATTTTTGACTGTCGATGTTGCAGGCTTCCAACACGTTGGGGTCAACCATACCGCAGCCCAGAATTTCGAGCCAGCCGGTGTATTTGCACACATTGCAACCTTTGCCGCCGCATATCGAGCAACTTACATCCATTTCGGCGCTGGGTTCGGTAAACGGGAAATAGCTGGGGCGCAGCCTGATTTGTGTTTCTTCTCCAAACAACTCTTTGGCAAAATAAAGCAGAGTTTGTTTCAGATCGGCAAACGAAACATTTTCGTCCACATACAAACCTTCCACCTGGTGGAAAATGCAGTGCGACCGGGCCGAAATGGCTTCATTACGGAAAACCCGACCGGGGAAAATGGCACGAATGGGCGGCTGGGTGTGTTCCATCACACGAATTTGTACACTGGAGGTGTGGGTTCGCAACAATACGTCGGGGTCTTTTTCAATAAAAAAAGTATCCTGCATATCGCGTGCCGGGTGTTCGGGCGGAAAATTCAACGCTGAAAATACGTGCCAGTCGTCTTCTATTTCAGGGCCTTCGGCAACGGTAAATCCAAGCCTGCCAAATATATTAATGATTTCATTTTTCACCAGCGAAAGTGGATGACGGGTTCCCAGTTTTAACGGTTCACCGGGACGGGTAAGGTCTGTGCCGGTATTTTCAGAACCGGTTGATTCGAAGGAATCGCGCAGGCTGTTGATTTTTTCCAGGGCAAAGTTTTTTAAGTCATTCAGAGCTTTGCCAACTGCTTTTTTCTCTTCGTTGGGTACATTTTTAAAATCGGCAAAAAGTTGATTTACACTTCCTTTTTTACTGATGTATTTTATACGCAACACTTCCACCTCGTCCATCGACGAAGCCGTTGCCTGTTCTATTTCCTGCTGCAAAGCACTGATTTTATCCAACATGGCGATTCAATCTTTAAATGATGGTGCAAAGATAATGATTCAAATAAAAAAGCGGCACCTTTTGAAAGATGCCGCCGGGAATTAAAACGCCAACAAAGCTTGATGGCTGAATTTATATAGTACTAACTGAACGGTCTTACATTTCTGTTTTTCTGGCTTTAAGACAACAGGATTTTTTTAGCAAAGAATATGCCAAATTATTTTAATCCATTATGTCTTTCAGCACGTTGTGGTGAAAATTACTGGAAACCAGCGATGGTTTGTTGTAACAGGAGGATAACATTTTTTACATTCTGGCTGAAGACTTTCAGCACTTCTTCCCAGGTAACCGGCTCTTCGTCGGTTTTCCAGCAATCGTAGTCGGTGCTAAGGACAATGGCTGCATAAGGGATTTGCAGTTCGTTGGCGAGAATACATTCGGGTGCAACTGACATGTTAATAACATCGGCGCTCCAAAGCCGGAACATGTTCGATTCGGCACGGGTTGAAAAACGTGGCCCTTCAATGGTAATTACCGTCCCCCGGTGGTGAAACGGAAGGTTTAATTTTCCGGCAGTATCAATCAGCCTTTGTCTCAACCCTGCATCGAAAGGGTCAGCCATTGGAATGTGCATCAGATTACCATCCTCAAATTTTTCATGAAAAGTAACTTCGCGGTGGCGCGTAAAGTCGATGAATTGATCGAGGATAACCAAATCGCCCCTCCTGATTTCCTCCCGCAAACTGCCGCAAGCTGTGGTAGCCAGAATGTGGGTGCATCCCAACTCGCGAATGGCCCATATGTTAGCCCGGTTATTTACCTGCGATGGTGGAATTTCATGGTTTCTGCCGTGTCGTGAAAGAATCGCCACATCAATTCCTTCAATCTGACCTGTTTTAAAAGTTGAGGAAGGATTTCCAAAAGGGGTTTCCACTTTTTTCTCTTCCGCATTTTTAAGTATGTCGGGGTTTTCGAGACCCGAACCGCCGATGATTGCTACTTTCATTTTCTGTTCTTTTCAGGAAAAAGTTTTAAAATGCTCTCTTTATTTGCTTTGCAAATTCCCCGTTCGGTAATCAAACCGGTTACCAATCTTGCCGGAGTGACATCGAAACCGTAATTGGCAGCCGGACTGTTTTCGGGGATCAACCTCACCTGTTGGATGGCATTTCCGTCCCAACCTTCCATTTGGGCAACTTCACTTGCATCTCTTTCTTCGATGGGAATTTCAACAATTCCATCTTCCATTTGCCAATCGAATGTGGAGGATGGAAGCGCTACATAAAACGGAACACCGTTATCTTTTGCCGCCAGCGCTTTCAGGTAAGTGCCAATTTTATTAGCCACATCGCCGGTAAACGTAGTGCGGTCGCTGCCCACAATCACCAAATCAACCATCCCGTGTTGCATGAGGTGCCCGCCGGTGTTATCGGCAATTACGGTGTGCGGAACTCCTTCCTGTCCAAGTTCAAATGCCGTTAACCGGGCGCCTTGGTTTCGGGGGCGGGTTTCATCCACCCAAACATGTACCGGAATACCTTTGTGATGGGCTTTGTAAACGGGTGCCGTTGCTGTTCCCCAGTCGATACAGGCCAGCCAGCCGGCATTGCAATGCGTTAAAATATTTACGGGTTTTTTATTCTTTCGATAAATTTCTTCGATAATATTCAATCCGAATTCCCCGATTTTTTCGCTGAAACTGATTTCACGGAATTTCAGTTCTTCAACTTTTGCCAGGGCAATTTTTTGCAGATTTGAATTCGGGAGATTTTGGAGCATAAATTCCAGCATCACATCCACGGCATAAGCCAGATTTACTGCGGTTGGACGGGATGATTTCAAAAAATCAGCCTTTTCATGGAGATAGTTTTTCAGATTGTCGCCTCGAAATTCAAACAAAGCCAGGTACATTCCGTAAGCAGCAGTTACACCGATGAGTGGCGCTCCGCGGACGGCCATGTTTCGAATGGCATGGAAACAATCTTCGGGCGTTTTTAGATCGAGAATTTCGAACACGAATGGCAGTTTTCGCTGGTCGATGACCTGCACAACCGATGGATTTTTTTCACTCAGCCAAATGGTATGATATGGTTTGCTGTTAATTCGCATGGAAATAAAAGCAAAAATAATATTTATATTCGTTGGCTTAAAATAAAAAGATGAAGCCAAATCTCACAAATATCAAAAACATTGTTTTCGACCTGGGAAATGTTTTGCTTAACCTCGATTTTGATGCGTCAATTCAGGCGTTCAGAAATCTTGGGTTGAATTCGGAAGTGGTCAATCGCCAGCAGGCTTATGTCGATCCTGTTTTTTATGAATTGGAGGTAGGGAAAGCAACGCCTGAAGCGTTCAGAAAACAAGTTCGTCGGATTTTGAAAAACCCGGAGGCTACCGATCAGCAAATTGATGATGCCTGGTGTGCGATGATACGCGATATTCCGGCCAAACGTGTGGAAATGCTAAAAATGCTTGCCAAAAATTACGATGTTTATTTGTTCAGCAATACGAATGCAATCCACATTAAACGACTGCACAGTGAATTTCGTGATATGTACGGAATTGAATTTCCTTCTCTTTTTGTGAAAGATTTTTACTCGCACGAAATTCACGAACGCAAACCCGATTTGGCATCTTATCAGAAAGTGATTGAGCTTTCCGGAATAATTCCGGAAGAAACATTATTTGTAGATGACCTGGAGAAAAATATTTCAGGTGCTGTGAAAGCAGGGTTAAAAACTTTCTGGTTGAAAGATGAGATGGAAGTTGCGGAAGTATTTTAAATCTCAATACCGGTATTCATAATTTCCGAAAGGAATCCGCTTTCATCTTTTCCTTTTTCAAAAATAACCGGTTCTATCCGCTCGTCAATTTGCCTGCGTAATTTCCAAAACAATGGGGTGTCTGCAAAATAATCCTCGTTGAGTTTTTTCACAACGATTGCTACGTCAATATCACTGTCTTCTGAATTTGTGCCTTTTGCAAACGATCCAAAAAGTATCAGTTTGTCCAGTTCAAAATAACCGGACAAAAGTGTTTTATATTGAACTAGTTTATTTATAACATCTCTTTTATCCATTGTCTGAATAAATCTGTTTTAGATATAATTTCGAAACATCTTTCCTGAGTCAAACTTTTAAAAAGCCTTTCTTTATATGTTGGGTAACGTGATTCAATATTAAGAGGTTCAAGAAGATCTATTGTATCTTTAAATTCCTCAGATAAAAATTCCATTATCCCTGACTTTTTCGAAAGATATAACAGACTGTGCACAAAAGGTGGTGTTTCATTTTTTGTTTTTGTAAAATATGCTTTTAGTAATTTTTCCACGGTCTGATGGCACATAAAACCAACATAAAGATACCTGCCAGTTTCGAGCATTGCCTTTGCAGTTTCAAAGTCATAATCTGACAGTTCAACCCAATATTCAATCTTATTTTTCAAAATTTTCTTTTAAAGTTAAGGAATTATTTCAAGATCCTGACTTTTTTTAATCTGATATCCTCTATAGGCCTCCATTGGCGGTCGGTTTCTACCTGAACGATCCGATCTGCCACTTCCATTCCTGAAATCACTTCACCAAAAATCGTATATGTTCCGTCGAGATGTGGAGCGCCGCCAATGGTTTTGTATGCCTGCCTTTGTTCTGCGGTAAATTTATAATCGTTTTCTTCTTCAATGTCGTCCAGTTCCTTGTCGAAATATTTTCGGCCTGTTACAATGTAAAACTGCGAACCGTCAGCCCGCCGGCGCTGGTTTTGGGTGTCGGGTTTCCGGGGCGAACCAATCATTCCTCGTTTGTGAAAGAGTCCGGGAACAATATGAGCAGGTAAAGTGTAACCCGGGCCTTTCCATCCAACCATATCGCCTTCTTCGGCATAACGTGTATCGGCAGCGCCTGTTTGAATGCCAAAACTGGAAATCACCCGGTGAATGAGCAGACTGTCGTAATAGTTTTCTTTTACCAGTTTTATAAAGTTATCCCGGTATTCAGGCGTTTCGTTGAAAAGCCGGATGGTAATGTTTCCCATTTCCGTTTCGAGCACCAATCCTTTTATTTTCCGGTTTTCAGCCGATACAGCTTCGCTGGCAGCCGAACGAAGGGACTCAAGCGATTTGGCCGGTTCATTCTGTTTTTCAAGCAACCGGGAAATGTATTCAGACGGAATGGCAAAACTTTGCAATTCGTAACTCACCACATCGGCAAAGGCAATTCCAATGGCTTTTTTGTTCGAAACAAAAACTGGTGTTCCAAAAGTATTGTTTCGTATCCGGTTGGAAATGCGGTATAGTTTTGAACCCTGAACAGTGGTTTGATTTAGTAACTGTCCGGTAAAAAGTTGCAGGGTTTTTCCGGGCGTTGCTGAAATATACATTGTTTTGGCCGTGTTGGGAGCAGTCCCCGAAAACAGTTCCACCGGATTTCGTTTCACATTTTCTGTTTTCAGCAAAATAATGTCGTTTATGCGGTCAACAGCAATAAATTGGTTACAGGTGTATTTTTCATCTGTATCCATTGGCGAAAATATAACATTATCGGCCTGGCTAACCATGGTGTAGCGTGTAACAATAATGTCTTGTGCTACAAAAACTCCCTGGCCCGATTCCAGAATCCGGTTTCCGTCAAACGAGTCGAAAGTTACCACTGCCGGCATAATGTTTTCCCAACCCGTTTCTTCGGTTTGGATTTCAGCTTCCTGCTTTTGAGGCTCCTCATCGGTTTTTTCTTCCCTCTTTTCCTTGTTTTTACAGGAAAAAAGGATCATCGGAAAAAGGATTAAAAGGACAAAAATTCTCATATCAGTCATCCAATACAGTTACAGTTATTATAACATCCGTAAACGGGCGATCGTTCCCATCCGTTTTAAGAGCAGCAATTTTGTCGATGGTTTCAAAGCCTGAAATACATTCACCAAAAATAGTGTATTTCCCATCTAAATCGGGGTAGCCGCCAATGGTGGTGTATGCTTCCCGTTGTTCTTCAGAAAATTCCAAAACATCCGTTTGCAGGTTGTATTCGGTTTCTATTTGATTGCGCACCCGATCTGCAATCTGGCGGAATTCGTCCACCATTTTTTCTTCTTTCAGCATTTGCAATTCAGAGCGGATTTCATCTGTCAGGTATTTATTTACAATTTTGTTGCGTATAGGCCGGTTAACTGCAAGTTCCATGGTATCCAGTTGACCTGAACTGTAAACACTACCTTTTACAATAAAAAACTGCGAAATATCCGATTGTTGCCAGGGATTCACTTCGTCGGGCTGGCGAGGTGCGCAAAGTGCTCCTTTTTTATGAAAATAGTGTGAAAGAATTTCATCGTCAACGGTGTGGTCGGGGTCGCCGTAGCCAATTCGTTTTCCGGGAGGAGCATTTTTCGAGCTTTTTGAGCCACCCTGAATCAAAAAATCCTGAATTACCCGATAGAACAGGGTTTCATTGTAATATCCTTCCCTGGTCAGTTGCAAAAAAGCATTGCGGTGTTTGGGCGTATCGTCATATAGCATAAAAGTCATATCGCCAAGGTTAGTCGAAATGCGCACTTTTTTCGACTGAGCTGACGTGTTCAATATAAAAAAAAGGACAGGGATGCCTGTTAAAACAATTCGAAGCATTCTGTTATTTTATCAGTTCAATTTCCATTTTCACATCTTGTACCGGCCTGTTGTTTTTGTCGGTTTCCATGGCGGCAATTTTATCTACAACATCCATGCCTTCTGTTACTTCACCAAAAACCGTGTAGTCTCCATCAAGCGACGGATAACCACCTATGGTCGTGTAAATTTCGCGTTGCTCATCAGAAAATTTGAATCCTATTCCACGGGCTTCAATCAGGTTATCAACCTGTTCCCTGATTTCTGCAACTTTCTGATTAAATCTATCCCTGTCATTATTCATTCTGAATTGCTCAATATCATCCTGGGCAGCAGTTAATTGCTCTCGCATCATTTCGTTGATAAGTTGCTGGTTCTTTGCCATTTCGAGGGTATCGAGCGCACCCTCAGAAAAAGTTTTTCCCTGCACAATGTAAAATTGCGATGAGCTGGATCTTTTTTCCGGATTGGATGGCCCGCCGCGTCTTGCAGCAGCAACAGCACCTCGTTTGTGGAAGTATTCAGGAAGAATTTCTGCAGGCAGGGTGTAATCAAGGGATCCTCCGCCTAACATTTTTCCCGGTTCGGCATTCTTCGAATCCGGATCACCCCCCTGAATCATAAAGTTCTGTATTACCCGGTGAAATAATAACCCGTCATAAAAACCTTCACCTACAAGCTTTTCAATGTTTTTTCTGTGTTCTGTTGTTTTGTCGTACAATTTAATTTTTATGTTGCCGTACCCGGTTTTAACAACAATTTGGGCTTCTTCTTTTTGCGGTTGAGCGTTTCCGCACGAAAAAACTCCAATTAAAATAAAAACAAATACGAATAATCCCCAGTTTCTCATAGATTTCAATTTTTGTAATAACTGACAATAAAAATTTGCGTAAATATAACAAGTTGAAAAAAACATTACACTCTTTGTAACCATTCCTGTTATTAAAAGTCAGATACAGCAAAGCCACAAAATAATGGATTACATTCAGATTAATTCGAAACTAAGACTTGAAACCATAAAGCTAAATATGGCAGATGTAATATTTGAGGCCATTGATAGCAATCGGGAGTACCTTAATAAATGGCTTCCGTTTATTGAAGAAACTCAGCAGGTGGCTCAAACCGAAGAATTTATAAAAGGAATTGATTCGCAGCATGGCAAAAAAAGAGATGAAGTATTTACCATTTGGTATAATCAGGATTTTGCCGGACTCATCGGATTTAAAGACACCGATTGGATAAACCATAAAACTGAACTGGGCTATTGGTTAACCGAAAAAATGCAGGGAAAAGGAATAGTTACCACCTGTGTAAAAGAACTGATAAAAATCGCCTTTAAAAAATTGGGGATGAACCGTATTCAAATTAAGGTTGCCACCGGAAATGAAAAAAGTGCTGAAATTCCAAAACGATTGGGGTTTCATTTTGAAGGAATAGAACGGAAGGGGGAGTTTCATCATGGCAAATACCTTGATTTGCAGGTTTACAGTTTTTTAAAATCAGATTAACTCTCCTAAATGTTCCTGAAGATGGATTATTTGGTTGTAAGTGAAATGGTTAAATGTTTCTTTAAAGTTAATATGTGTTAAGATGAATTTGATATTCAAAGAATCTTCATATATTTGACCCAAAAATTCGTTTGTTCGGTTTTTTAAATAAATACTGTAAGGGTAAAAATGATAATGGAAACAATGGAAGAAAAGAAAATAAGAAGAAACCTTTACCGTGTATTGCGAAAAACGGGGGTACAAAAGAATGATATTCAGCCCGAAGCATCATTTAGTAAAGATTTTAATTTTGATTCGGTTGACTGGAAAATATTTACTTTTTACCTGGAAGGTATTTTTGATATTTCAATTCGCGACGAGGAGGTTTTGAACTTAGGAAATGTAAACGATACTTTAAAGTTTTTAAAACATACAGCTTAGTTTTTTTGGGTGATTATTAATTGTTAAATGAGAAGAGGGCAAATTTTTTGCTCTCTTTTTTTTGTCTGATCATTTATTGTATCTTTAAAAGATTAACAAAAAATTTTATTAAATATGGATTCAGTAAATACAGTCTGGGAAAAAATTAATGACATAGTATTAACCTTTGGTCCCCGGCTTGTTGGGGCAATTATCACCCTCATTGTTGGTTGGTGGATAATCAGTATCATCCAGAAAAGTCTGAGAAAAAATTTTGAAAAAAGAGAAATGGAACCCTCCCTCAGGGGATTTCTAAACAGCATGATTGGCGTTTTGCTAAAGGTACTCCTTCTGATTAGTGTAATTGGGATGATTGGCGTACAAATGACCTCTTTTATTGCCATTTTAGGTGCTGCCGGTCTTGCTGTGGGTATGGCTCTTTCGGGAACATTGCAAAATTTTGCAGGTGGAGTAATCATACTGCTTTTCAAACCGTTTAAGGTTGGCGATTATATTGAAGCTCAGGGACATTCGGGTTCGGTAAATGAAATTCAGATTTTTAACACCATACTAAAAACACCCGACAATAAAACCATTATAATTCCAAATGGCGGACTTTCAACGGGTTCTATGATTAACTACAGCACCGAACCACGCCGCCGGGTTGACTTTGTTTTTGGAATTGGCTATGGCGACGATGTGGACAAAGCACGTGCAGTTATTCAAAAACTAATTGACGGAGATGAAAGGATTTTAAAAGACCCGGAACCTTTTATTGCCGTTAGTGAGCTGGCCGACAGCTCGGTAAATCTTGTGGTTCGGGTATGGGCAGAAGCATCAAATTACTGGGACATTTATTTCGATATGCACGAAAAAGTTTACAAAACTTTTGACAAAGAAGGCCTCAATATTCCTTTCCCGCAAATGGATTTGCATGTTCACAAATAGAAATTACATTTAAATAGAAAAAATGGCATCACTGCTGGTGGTGTCATTTTTTTTGTGCCCTGGAATTCCTGTTCAGGCATAAAATATTCCCGTTCGTCACTAAATATTTCCTGGTTTATTTTTTTATTCTGAATTTTGAAGCAATAAAAAACACTGGAATTCAACAGGGAAAATTGATAAAATGCAAAAACAAATATTTTTTAGAAAATTCAACAAAAGCTTCCTGCTTAAAAGAATAAAAATTTTGACCGGAGCTTTTTTTATTTCGCTATTATTCAGTATTTTGCTGGCTGGCAGGGTTTTCCATGAAGGGCTGCCCATCATGATTTTACTTACCTGGCTGCAACTTGAAATTTTTATCTGGCTTGGGTTCAGGTTTTTTCGCGACCTCGATGTTTCTGTCAGCCAGTTTAAAAAGAAAACCATTGTGCGGCTGGTTCTTTTTTATTTAGTAGTAATAATTATTGCATCTGCATTTTTTTTAGCGGTATTCTTCTTACAGAAAATAATAAACGGAGTTAGCTTTACAAGTGCCCTTTCAGCATTCAAACAACAGGAAATAAGTGGATTTATTTCTGCCACGCTCATTGGTTTTGCCTTCGGAACGCTTTTCTTTTTTTATTCGCAGTGGTCTGATGCGTTGAAACGGGAAGAAAAACTGGCGCAGGAAAAATTGCTGTTTCAATACGAAACCCTGAAAAGCCAGGTGAACCCGCATTTCCTGTTTAACAGTCTGAATACGTTGTCGTCGCTGGTACACAGCAATCCATCGTTGTCGGAAGAATTTATCCGGAAATTGTCGAATAATTACCGGTACATTTTGGAAAACCAGGAAAAAGACCTGGTGCCGCTGACCGACGAGGTGCAGTTTGTTCAGGAATATTTTGCATTGCAAAAAATAAGGGACGAAGAGAAAATTGAACTGAAAGTGGAGCTGACCGAAACTGAAAATGTACTGATTCCGCCGGTTTCGCTACAGCTTTTAACCGAAAATGCGTTGAAACACAACGCTGCCACACGAAAAAATCCGATGGTTATTACCATCCATAATGAAGGGTTGGACAAGCTGGTGGTTCGGAATAACCTGCAGCCGAAATCGCAACTCAGCAACTCATCGAAAACCGGGTTGAAGAACCTGAATGAACGGTGCCGGCTGATTTTGAAACGCGAAATTGAAATCAACCAAACCAATACAGAATTCATAGTTAAAATTCCAGCAAAAATTTAAGATAAATGAACATTGTAATTATTGAAGACGAACGGCTGGCAGCCGAAAAACTGGAATCGCTGCTAAATCAGATTGATTCTGAAATTAAAGTAGTTGCCAAACTGGAATCGGTGGAAGAGTCGGTGAACTGGCTGACATCCAATCCAACTCCCGATCTGATTTTTATGGACATTCAACTGGATGATGGCATTTCCTTCGAGATTTTTGATGCTGTAAAAGTGGAGACTCCGGTAATTTTTACCACGGCGTTCGACCAGTATGCCATTCGCGCTTTTAAAGTGAACAGCGTGGATTACCTGCTGAAACCAATTGACCGGGAAGCACTGGAATCGGCGTTAGGAAAATATAGGAAAATTTTCAGGCCTGTTGGAATGGAAGAAAAGCTTTCGAAAGTTTTTGAACAGTTGGCCAAACCATGGAAAACGCGGTTTTTTGTGAAAGTGGGCGTACATTTTCAATCGGTGCCGGTGGAAGAAATCTGCTGCTTTTTTGTGGAAGAACGCTGTTCATTTCTGAAAACCCAAACCGGAAAAAACTATGCACTCGATTATTCGCTCGACCAACTGCAAAAACGTGTTGACCCGGAATTATTTTTTCGCATCAACCGCAATTTTATGGTGAATATCAATTGTATAACCGAAATTATCAGCTATTCTACCAACCGGCTCAAACTGAAACTGAAAAATTTTGATGACGAAGGCCTCATCATCAGCCGCGACAAAGTTTCAGAATTCAAACAGTGGTTGGACCGATGAGTTTTTAATGAATTTTTCCTAATTTTGAGAAAAATGTTTTAAAGATGACAACAGTAATCATTGATGAAAAGACAACAAAAGGAAAAAGTTTGCTTGAATTTCTGAAAAGCTTTTCAGACGAAAGATTTATTTCCATTGAAAAAGAGCCCAATGAAACAACAAAAAGGGCAATTCGGGCGGCAAAAGAAGGCAAAGTTACCCGGACAGAAAATTTGGATGACCTGATGGAAAAACTGAATGCATGAGTTATACGCTTTCATTTACCAACCAATTTAAACGCGATTTTAAAACCTGTAAAAAGCGGAACTTTCCCATCTTTGAATTACAGACAATTTTTGGTTTGCTTGAAACCGGTGAATTATTGCCTGCCAAATATAAATCGCATAAGCTTTCCGGAAATTACGCTGGTTGCTGGGAATGTCATATAAAACCCGATTGGTTACTCATCTGGGAAAAAGACACCAAACAAAAAGAAATCAAATTGATTCGTACCGGCACGCACACGGATTTGTTCTAATCAAAAATAAAAGGATGACAGATCAAAAAATTCCTGCCATCCTTTCAAATCATTTTTCAATGTGAAAATTTTTAATTTTTGCTGATGATTGCAGCCCAGCCCCCTCCTGGAGCCATATCAATTTTAATTTTGGACGACCGGGTGACGGTTTGTTTTTCCTGTTTAAAATCGGCAGCATGGCGGTCGGCATTAACGCCGTCTTTCCATACCTGCATGGTGAAATTTCCGTCGGGCAGGAAGCTGAGGTCGAGTTCCAGCGAGCGCGGCGACCAGTCGGTCATAGCGCCTACGTACCAGGTTTCGCCTTTGCGACGGGCCGTTAAAATATAATCGCCCACTTTGGCTTCCAGCACACGGGTTTCGTCCCAAACAGTGGGTACTTCCTTCAAAAACTCCATGGCTTCGGGTTCGCTGTAGTAGTTCGACGGATTATCGGAAAGCATCTGCAGCGGGCTTTCAAACACCACGTACATGGCCAGTTGGTGGCAACGGGTTCCGGGCGCCATCGGCGCTTCAAAAATATCCCTGAAATTTTCCTTGTTTGCATTCAGCATGGCGCCGGGAGTGTAGTCCATGGGGCCGGCAACCATACGAATAAACGGAAGTGTAACGTTGTGTTCCGGGTCTGGTAGTTCAGACCATTTGCAGTTTTCCATTCCTTTTAAGCCTTCATAAGAAATCACATTCGGGTACATGCGTTCCAGCCCGGCAGGTTTATACGCACCGTGATAATCCACCAGCAATTTCCGTTTGGCACATTCGCGGGCAATTTTTTCGTAGAAATTCACCATCCACTGGTCGTCGCGTTGCATAAAGTCGATTTTTATTCCATTTACACCCCACGCTTCAAACTGGTCGAGAGCTTCGGTGAGCTTGTCGTCCAACGCTTTCCAAACCACCCAGAGAATTACGCCAACACCTTTGTCTTTACCGTAATCAACGAGTTCCTGCACATCAATTTCATCCTGCATTTTCATGATGTCTTCCAGGTGGTACCAGCCTTCGTCCAGGATGATGTAGTCGAGGCCGTATTTCGCGGCAAAATCAATGTAATATTTGTAGGTAGTGTTGTTCACGCCCGATTTGAAATCCACACCGTAAACATTCAGCGCATTCCACCAGTCCCAGGCCACTTTCCCGGGTTTTATCCAGTCAGTGTTTTCCAACACGTTTTCAGGTGCCAGTTTGTAAATCAGTTCCGATTCTACCAATTGTTTATCGTCATCGGAAATAATCATCGCCCGCCAGGGAAAACTTTTCGGACCTTCCAGTTCAGCAATGTAATCGGCATATTTTAGCGGCGCCACATCGCGGTCAGTGCGTTGTTCTTCTTCCAAAACCACACCAGCAAATTTGCCTTCGAGCCGGAAAGGATTTTCGGCAGAACCTTTTAAAAACATCCCGGCATAATCGGTTATCAAGTCCGATTCTGAAATGTAAACTTTCACATTGTTGTTGCAGCTTACCAACAACCCGGTTGAAGCAAAACGTTCGGGTGTAATTTCTGAAAGTTTGACATCCAAATAAGAACGTTCCTGGTGCGAAAACATGCTTTCCTCTTCCGGAAACCACACTTTCAGGTCGGTTGGAAATGTAAAAGTGGCCTGTTCATTCATCACTTTCAGCGGGCCTTTGGCGGTTACCTCCCAGCGGTAAGCCACACCTTCGTCGTACGTCCTGAAATGCAGGTTGTAATCTTTAAACGAAAGGGTGAGCTGGTTGTAAACATCTGGGATTTTTGCATTTTTGCGGGCCACAACCGGAATAATTTCTTCGTTTACCGAAACAATTTTGTCTTTCCTGACTTTGGCATTTTTCCCTAAAACTTCGTTTTCAAGTGTCAGCGAAATGGGACTTGCAGCAATAATTACTTTATCATCCAGAAAAATAGTGTAACGAACATCTTCATCTACAGTCACTTTAACAGTCAGTCTTTCGGAGGGAGATTTTACCAAATATTCCTTTGCATTTAACTGGTTCATAAAAAGAATGGATAATAGCAGAACAGCATATTTTTTCATAACAACTCGTTTTTGGTTTATGGGTTGCAAGTTAAGAAGAAATTATGGGAATTAGGATAGCATCGCCCAAAGCGATGCCATCCTTTATTTCACCATCAGCTTTTTCGTTGTCCGTTTATTTTCCTGAAGAATGTGCACAAAATAGATTCCCGGAGTGTAGTCTCCAGTTGATATTTTTACCTGATTTTCATGAGAAACGTTAAGTTGGTTGACCATCGTGCCGGTAACCGAATAGATTTCAACTTTTGACAATGGTTTTTCGGAAGATATAGTCACCTCATCATTAGCTGGATTCGGGTAAATGTGAATATCGTCCATTATATTAACAATTTCAGTCACGTCGGTTACCACCTGTGTTTTTGTCAGCTTACGATTGGAATACAACCGGTATTCGCCGGGCAGCATGGAGAAACTTTGCGCTGCGGTTTCCACTTCTATGGAATCCTGTGCGAAAAAGTTGTACCATTTTTCGGTATCGGGGAAAGTAACTTCTGCGGTGGTTGATGTGGTGCCAAAATTCCCAACGACAAACACATGGTTTCCGCTGTGACTTAACCGAAACCAACGCACTTGTCCGCTCAGGTTGTAATCGAAACTTTCGGGTGTAAATTCTTCGTAAGTCTGTTTCAGATAATTCAGTTGTGCCATTACCCGAAATAAATCGGTGCGGTCTGAATTATCAAGGTATTCCCAGCGGGGAGGTTTTTCAGATAGCCGTCCTCCAAAATCATCGATGGAAACGTCGTATCCGCGTTCACCAAACTGCCAAATCATTTTAGGGCCGGGCAATGGCAGCAGAAAAACCGAATTCAGTTCCACACGGTCGAGGGCTATTGGTATTTGCCGGATGTTGTAATTGCCTTCAATAAAACCGGAACTGAGCAAGTCCACCATGGTCCGTTCCTCGTCGTGACTTTCGGCATAAGTAACCAGGTTTGGCTCGTTCCAGCCACGACTATTATAGATACCCCAGCTTAAATTGGAAGCGCCAATGTTTCCCCGGCCTGCTTCACGGTAACTGCCGTGCATGTTTCCCCACATCAAAATACCATAATCGGCCAGTTCTTTTTCTTCGGTGTTATCCGAGAGGTGTTCAAAAATAACCAATGCGTCTTCTTTCCGTTTCCAAATTTCATCGGCCATGCGTTTTAAATTGGCAATACGCGCAGCATCGTATTCGCTGCCCCAGCTATTTTCGCCAAACGGTGTATTGGAAAATCCTTTGGTAAAATCGAACCGGAAACCGTCCACTTTGTATTCGGTCATCCAGAAACTGTTCACGCTGTCAACCAGTTCTTTTACTGCATCGGTTTCGTGGTTAAAATCGTACCCCCAACGTAACTGTGAATTTTTAAAGTTCGATTCCACGTTATACCAGGGATTTTCAGGCGAGATGGTCCAGTTGTCCATGTACATTTGTACCAACGGACTTTGGCCGTAGCTGTGGTTCAGCACCTTGTCGATAACCACTGCAATTCCGCGTTTGTGGCACTCGTCAATAAGTTTTTTCAGTTCGTTGCGCGGACCGTAATATTTGTCGGGCGCAAAATAGAACGAAGGATTGTAGCCCCAACTGCTATTGCCTTCAAACTCGTTTACGGGCATCAATTCCAGCACATTGATGTTTAAATCTTCCAGGTAATCCAGTTTTTCGCGCACAGCTTTAAAGGTATGTTCTTCGATAAAGTCGCGGATGAGCAATTCGTAAATTACCAGTTTTTCTTTTTCCGGAATTTGAAAATCAGATACTTCCCACTGATATTCCTCCTGCCCGGGTTGCAGTACCGATACAATTCCTTCGGCTTTTCCTTCGGGATAAGCCAGAAGTCCTGGGTATGTTTCATCACTGATATACTGGTCATTCCAGGGATCAAGGATTTTTTCGGTGTAAGGATCTGCTACCCGGATTTCTCCATCAATAAAATACTGAAATGCATACTCTTTGCCATTTTCAAGTCCCGAAATTTCGAGCCAGAAATAATCTCCGTCATTTTTCATCTGATATTCGTTTTGGGGTTCCCAGTTGTTAAAATCGCCCAAAGCGAACACAAATTCTTTAAAAGGAGCATACAAAACCAGTGCGGCTGAAGTGTCTGAAGTATAATTAATTCCTTTCCGGTAATTTTCCGGCAGTGTTTCTTCTGTCGTATCTTCCCGAACAAAAATTTGCACAGAATCTTTTTCGGTTACGTCATCAACCGATGCTTCGGCAATCAGCCAATAATTTCCACTTTCAGAAAAAGTATGTGTGGTTGAAATAGTAGTCCCTGTATTTTGTGTCAGAATTGTTTCATTGAGGTATATTCTCAGGTTTACATCTGCCGATGATTGGGCTGAAATGTTCACAGTTTGGTTTTTCGGGAAAATTGAATTTGTGGCAGGTTCGGTAATTTGAACTACCAGACCTTCTTCATAGACATCTATAAAAATATCATTGGTCTGCTGCGAATTGTTGGCTGAACGAAAAACAAACGACATGTTCAATACTTTTTCACCGCTGTCCATCGAATAAAAGGTGTTGATGTCAGGTGTAATTTCGAGTTCGTAAATTCCGTTTCCCTTGTGGGTGAGTTTGGGCTGAACATCGTTTTTTCCCCAACTATCACCACCGCCAACTATATTTTGCCAGTTGCCTTTCCCTTCAATTCCAACGCCGGTGTGGGCATACAAATCGCCGGTAAAATAACCCAGTCTGCTTTCTTTTGATGAGTCGAATGTGATGGTAACTTTTTGTGTGGCCACTGGCAAAGCAGGGTCGGTAGTTATCTGAGCCTTCATAAATAAAGGGATAACCAGTATTAACGTCAAAATGGAAATTTTCAATGTATTCATAATCGTTTCCTTTTTCGTATTTAAAAAAAAGAGTCATCAGAAAGGTTCCCGATGACTCTTGTTAGGTAAATTAACAATCAATCCACTTCCTGAATTGGTGAATAAAAGAAGTGGCCAAATTATTCACTGATTTCAATCGTATTTGTTCTCAAATTTACCACTACGTGATATGTTCCCGAAGGTTTCAGGAAAAACCAGTTTGGATCGCCATGCCCTTCTGCAATGTCAATGTAATCCGTGTCGTAATTCACCACTACATCGTAACCGTAGCTGGTTGGCCCCCAGTCTTTTTGGCCAAATAACCTGAATGCTCCGTCTTGTGTAAAAGCAACATCGCCTTCCCATATTTTGTAGCTCATGTATGTCAGTGCGGTTACCGGTTCATCCCAGTTCCAGCCGTGTGTGGCATCGCCGGTAAGGTACATGCCGGGCTCGTCTGTTGTTGTCATTTCAATGGTTCCGGTTTCGGTATTCACTTTAATTTCGTACCATCCGGCTGTTCCAATAAAATTGAAATTCGGATCATCGTCTCCTGTTGCCGGTTCGAGCAAATCTTCCGGATAGCTGGTAAATACATCGTATCCACCCAGTGAAGCACTCCATTCGGGTTGACTGAAGAACCGGAAGTTTGAACCGTTTGATGCATCGAAATTCCAGATTGTGATGTACTGGAAGGGTTCGCCAGCAGAAGCCACTTCAACTGCTTTGCTGGTATCCCAGCCGCCAACGCTTGCGCCAATCATGTAGATAGGCGGGAACGATGCAGCATAAAGTGTTACCGTCATGTTTACCGGTTGCGAGTACAGTGAATATTTCGGATTTACAGTTGCTTCCACCCTGAACTCAATGGCGACCGGTTCGTTTGCCGGCAAGCCCATAGTCATCAGTTTTTCGTTTAAAGTTGCGTGAGAAATGCTCACCGAAAGTTCTGATGTTGTTGCAAGTTCCATTGCATTGTTGAAATTGTTTCCGGCTTCATCAACAAACAGGTTGTAAACTGTGGCGCTTGGAAAACCAAAATCAGACTCGTTCCAGGTAAAAGTTACAGACTCTTCTTCAGCATTTACCCTTTGAAATACCACCTGGGTTCCAGCGGTCGGCTGGCTCATAACAGGCGCATCACCCGGCATTACCACTGGTTCTCTTTCCACTTCTTCGCAGGCATACAACAGCGAGAAAGCCAGGAAAACGAAAATTAAATTTTTAATATTTTTCATTGCTATTCATTTTTAAATTGAAAAATTAATAACCGGAATTCTGCGTAAGATTCGGGTTTGCAATTACATCGGCAGCAGGAATCGGGAAAATATTGAATTTCGCATCAATCGATCTTCCGTTTTTCACAGCACCTTTCCACTCCCACAGGTAATCGCCACCGCTGAATTTTCCAAAACGGATAAGGTCGGTGCGGCGCTGGGCTTCCCAGTAGAATTCGCGTGCACGTTCATCCAAAATGAAATCGAGTGTCAGGTCAGCAGAAGTTACATTTCCGCCTTCATCACCATAAGCCCTCGTGCGAATCATGTTCACATAATTTAAAGCTGTTGCAGCATCGCCACCTGAACCTCCGCGCAATACAGCTTCGGCATACATCAGGTAAACATCAGCCAGACGGAACAGCGGGAAATCGGTGTCCACAAATTCAATGTCGGAACCTGTTTGTCCGTCTCTGGTAACATTTTTCCATTTTTTCACAGCGTAGCCGTTGGTGAATTCAAACATACTTTCAATTTCCAGCGTTTGCCCATCGGTGTGGAACATGCCACGGCCATCGGAGCTGTATTTTTCAGCAGTATAGCTATAATCAGGAGTATTCAGATAGAGTTTAATCAGGTATTTTCCGGGCTCGGCAACCGCAATATTATCGCTGCCATATTCAAGAGTTCCATCAGCACCGTTATCTCCAAAGTTAATGTCCCAGGCATCGTTTGCTCTGAATTTATAGCTACCGCTTCCCAGTTCAATAACCACACTCCACACTTTTTCTTCAGCATCGAATTCCATGGGTGTGCTGTTATCCCAACTCCCGGGGGTGGCATCACCAATCAGCCCCCAATCGGTTTTTACCATGGTATAACTGAAGTTGTTCAAATTGACATTAATTTTATACATGCCTGTTTCGGGAGCTTTCAGGTTTGCACCGTTGGCTTCAAGTGTTCCGTCGCCGTTATCGTCGCCCCAGTTTACATCCCAGTTAGGGCCTGCCGTAAATTTGAATTCTGCATTGGCTTCACTGAAATAAATATACCCTTCGTAGTTGTTGTCAGAATTTTTTGATGCCAGCGTTGGAGCCTGGTCGGGCGCCCATTCATTTTCACTGTATCCGCTTTCATCCTGATATCCTCCGGGCACATAAATAACAGGGTAATCCATAGCACTTTTAAGAGGAATCCGGGCGCTTTTTAACGTTTCCAGATTCAGGAATTTCCCCACAAACTCTTTGGTTACACGGGTTCCACCCCAGCCACCGTCAACTCCGAACTCTGCCGGATCCATACTTCCACCTAAACCAGCTTTGATGATAAAAGTAACGCCACCGTAGGTTTTGGTGCGGTTTCCATCCTGGGTAATAGGGAAAATGATTTCGTTTGATGTGTGGTTATCAGCCAAAAACAAGTGCTGGTATTCCGGCTCAAGCGAAAAACCTGCATTTAGAATTTTATTACAGTAGGTAATACATTCTGTATATTTTGCCTGATTAACGTAAACTTCTGCGTTCAGGTACAATTTGGCCAGCAAGGTCCAGACAGCAGCCTGATCGGCACGGCCATATTCCACCTGGCCGGGAGCAGTAAGCTGTGTTTCAATTTCCAGCAGTTCCGATTCAATGTAGTTAAACAGGTCGGCACGTGAAATCTGTTCCGGGAAGAATGACCCAACTGCGTCTTCTTCAGTTACAAATGGCACATTGCCAAACATATCGATGGCATGCCAGTAACTCAATGCACGCAAAAAGCGGGCTTCATTCCGGTAAAGTTCAATGTCGGTGCGGAAAGTACCGTCAATTCCACGGCCATCCAGTTTTTCAGGAGTGGTTTCTCGGATAAACTCGTTGGTAAGTGCAATTTGGTAAAAAACACGGTAGTACATGTTGGAAATGAACTCGTTGTTCGAACTCCAGTCCATTTCCTGGTAATCGCGCAAGTTGCCGTCGTTCCATGCAATTACAGCTTCGTCGGTTGGCAATTCCTGTGCATACCAGAAGGCACGCAGGTACTGACCGAAACCTTCATCAAGACCACTCAGGTCATTCATTCCTGCAGGTCCTTCCTGACCGCTGACAGCCAACCCGGCATACAGTTTGGCCAGCACATTTTTGTAATTTTCTGGGTTGGCATAAACATTCTCTGAAGTAACCACGTCTTTATCTAGTGGTGTCGTGTCCAAATCGTTTATACACGATGAAAAAGCTACGAGAACAGCCAGTCCAACCGCAATAAATATGTTATAAATTTTTGTTTTCATTATTCCTTGCTTTTTCGGTTAAAAATTAATACTTACACCAAGCACAAATGTACGCGGACGCGGATAGATGTTATTGTCTATACCACCGCTAACTTCCGGGTCAAGTCCTTCGTAATCAGTTATAACGAATACATTCTGAACGGTTCCGTAAAGCCTTATTTTCATTCGTTCCTGGTAGAAATTGGTAAAAGTATAACCCAGGCTGATATTGTCGAGCCTTAAGAACGAACCATTTTGAATGTAGTAATCTGAGAAATATTTCGGGTTTTCGAAACCTGAATCAAAAACAGCCTTACTGATGTTGTTCAGATAACCAACCGAATTGTACAGATTATTATAGGTAGCCTGGCCAGACCAAATGTTATTGTACACATAGTTATTCAGGCTCACCCTGCCGTTGAATCCAAAGTCCCAGTTGTTGTAATAAAGCTTATTTGAGAAGCCCATAAATACATCTGCTGCAGGTTTTTTGTAACGGTATTTATCATCGTTGGTAATTACACCGTCGCCGTTTCTGTCCACGTAAAGTCCCTCAACCGGTTTTCCTTCCGGAGTATAAACCTGTTCATACACAAAGAATGAATTGGCAGGGAATCCAACACTGTGGATTTGAATGTTATTTCCAACGCCACCAGAGATTCCTCCTGTTTCCACACCAATGTATGTTGGATCGTCGATTGCGGTTAGTTTGGTAATTTCATTTTCATTATACGAAATGTTAAATCCGATATTCCAGCTCAGATTTTCCCTTGAAACAGGAATAGCATCAATGCTGAATTCAATCCCCCGGTTTTCCAAATCACCTACGTTGGTTAAAATCATGTTGGTTAAATTGGTACCTGCCGGAACAGGAATGAAGTTAATCAAATCGTCGGTAACCCTGTAGTAACCGTCAATAGCACCTGAAATTCTGTTATTCAGGAAACCATAATCCAGCCCTATATTGTAGGTAGTGGTTTCCTCCCATTTAATGTTGGAATCGTAGCCTTCGGGCCTGATGGTGGTCACATAGGAATTTCCAAACTGGTAGGCTGCAGTGGGTTCGCCAAAAGTATATCGTGGCATATACGGATAATCATTGTCGGTAATGTTCTGCTGACCGGTAATCCCGTAACCCAGACGCAGTTTCAGGTCTGAAATGGTGCGCGAGTCGGCAAGGAATGATTCTTCTGCAATTTGCCATGCCAGTGCAACCGATGGGAATAAACCCCAGCGGGTATCTGGTGAAAATCGGGAAGAACCATCGTTACGTAAAGTGAATGTTGCCAAATATCTCTCTTTAAAAGTATAATTCAATCTTCCGAAAAAAGAAACCAGGTAATTTTCAGTTTCATAGTCGGTTTCAGAATACACATTATCACCTTTCACGTTTGTGCTTCGCGATTCTCCTGCCCGCCAAAAGTGTTGCCATGAATAACCCGCCATGGCATCAATACGGCTGTCGATGGCATCAATGTTTTTCACATAGTTCAGGTAAAAATCGAGCAGCATATTCTTTTTGTCCTGAGAATATTTTGTGTCGGTACCGCCACCTCTAAGTTTGTCGTAGGCCCAAGGAGCATACTCCGGAACTTTAGTGAAACCTTCACTACCGGAAATGTCATATCCCAAATTCAGGTTGGCCCTTAAGTCGGGCAGAAAATGAAACCGGTAATCGAATTCGGCATTTCCAATACTTCTTTTTACAGTTGACTGGTCATCCTGTAGCTGAAGTTGTGCCACCGGGTTCATATTGGCAATAGGAATTGGGTCGCCATTTTGCTGTACCCAGGTGAAAAAACCGCCGTAAGGACTTCCATTGTACACCGGCTGAGTGGGGTCAAAGCTGTAGGCCGAACCAATTGCTCCACGGTTGGCGAACTGGTTGTTAATCAACATTCCTTTCACATTCAGGTTGATGCGAAGATGATCCTCGAAAAATGAAGGACTGAATCCCAAAGAACCTGTAAATCGATTCATTCCGTCTGTTTTCAGAATACCTTCCTGGTTTGAATAACCAACCGATGCTCTGAATGGCATTTCACTGATATTGCCGGTAACGCTCAGGTTATGATCGTGCCCGTAAGCCGGCCGGTAAATTTCATTTTGCCAGTCGGTATCTGAATTGCCTATAAGTCTGAGCGCATTGGGATTATTTGCGTACCGTTCGTTCATAATTGACTTGAACTCGCTGGTAGATAGCGGATAAATTTTGTTGGCATGCGTTCCCAAAGAAAAGAACTGGTTGTAGGTTACACCAAGCGGAGTTCCTTTTCTTCCGCGTTTGGTGGTAATAATAATTACCCCGTTTGATGCACGTGAACCGTAAATAGCAGTTGCCGAGGCGTCTTTTAAAACGGTAAAGGTTTCAATATCGCTTGGATGAATAGTGCTCAGCGGGTTTTTCATACCGGTAATTCCGTCGTTGTCAACCGGAACTCCGTCGATTACAAACAACGGGTCGTTGCTGGCCGAAAGCGATGAACCACCGCGGATGCGAATGGTTGCGCCTTCACCCGGCGAACCGCCACCTGAGGTGATATTTACACCGGCAATTTTACCGGTTACCAGTTCCTGTGGCGAGGTAATTGCTCCCGGGTTAAAATCTTCGGTACTAATAGCCTCTACCGAACCGGTTGCATCTTCCTTTTTTACCTGTCCGTATCCAATAACTACAACTTCGTCAAGTTTAAATAGCGATTGAACTAATTGAACATTAATTACATTGCTACTTCCCACCAGAATTTCTTGAGATGTATATCCTACAAATGAGAAAAAGAGTTTTTGTCCTTCTTCAACATCAATGGAAAATTGACCATCGAAATTCGTAATTGTTCCTCTGGTAGTTCCCATAACGGCAATTGTAACACCGGGCAATGTTTCCCCACTTTCTGCATCGGTAACATTACCCGTTACTGTTTTTTGTTGAGCCGATACTGAAACAACAGTAAACAGCGCAACCAAAAACAGAAAAAACTTTAGGTTTTTACGTATGATACTCATTTTTAATGTTATTAATTAATAATACTTACACGGTTTAATTAACAAATAGTTAATTTTAAAATTGGCAATAAATCAATAAGTTACTTCATGTTTTTGCCTGAGCAAAGCAAAAATCCGATGCGAATGTATATAAATTGTTAAGGATATTTACCGTTTTTTAACATGCGAAAAACCGCAAACGTTTGCGGTTTCGTTTGCGCCGAATATGTTTAACAACAGGTAGGATCCGGTAGGTAATTATGGCCAAAAAATCAGAATTGGTATTTTGATTTTCAAACCGAAATTTGTTTTGGTATTTTTACCGTTCAATCATTTTAAAATGACCAATCAGAAAAACAACATAAAAAAAAGTGAAAAAGAAATCCCGGCAAAACCCTTTTTGAAATGGGCTGGCGGAAAAGGGCAGTTACTGGAAGCCTTTCAGAAATTCTATCCCAAAGAACTCAGTGAGGGGAAAATTGAAACTTTTTGCGAGCCATTCGTTGGCGGGGGAGCTGTTTTTTTCAACATCGTACAAAAACACCCTGTAAAATCGGCCCTTTTGTGCGACAATAACGAGGATTTGATTCTGACTTATCTGGTCATTCAAAAAGAGGTGCAAACCCTGATTGAACAACTGAACGTGTTGCAGAACCAATACCTGAATCTGAACGAGGAAAAACGTACAGAATATTATTACAAAGTACGTGACCAATTCAATACGAAAAAGAAAAAGATAAACTACAACAGATTTTCAGCAAAATGGATGGAACGGGCAGCACAAATCATTTTTCTGAACCGCACCTGTTTCAACGGGTTGTTCCGGTTCAATTCCAAAGGCGGATTTAATGTTCCGCAGGGGAAATACAAAAATCCGAAAATTCTGGATGCCGAAAACCTGGTAAAAGTTTCCCAACTGCTTTCGGTTGCCGAAATACAAAAAGCCGATTTCAGGGAAATTAAAAACAGGGTGAACGAAAACACCTTTGTTTATTACGATCCGCCTTACCGGCCATTGAATCAAACATCGAGCTTTACCGCATACAGCAAAAACAGTTTTGGCGACCCCGAACAAATAGCTTTGGCAACGCTTTTTTCTGAATTAAACCAAAAAGGGATAAAACAGATGCTGAGCAATTCCGACCCCAAAAACCACAATGCAGATGACCATTTTTTTGACGAATTGTATAAAGAATTTCAGATTTTCCGGGTTCCGGCCAGGCGGGCAATTAATTCTGCCGCACACAAACGACATGCGATTAATGAGATTGTTGTAACGAACTACCACGTTTAAAAATCATTTTATTTTGTTACTTTTAAAACCGAAAATCAACTGTCAGCAGGTGAATGAAAAAAGGTTTTGCCACCATAAAAGATATTGCCCGGGAACTAAAAGTTTCTCCGTCAACGGTTTCGAGAGCATTAAAAGATCATCCCGACATAAGCGTTGAAACCAAACGCGCGGTGAACGAACTGGCCGAAAAACTGAACTACCAGCCCAATGCTGTAGCGCTCAGCCTTAAGCAGCAGCGTAGCAACACCATTGGCGTTATTATTCCTGAAATTGTACATTACTTTTTTTCATCGGTTATTAGCGGCATTGAAGATGTTGCCTACGATGCAGGTTACAACGTTATCATTTGCCAGTCGAACGAGATGGGCGAACGCGAAAAAGCCAACGTAAAAACCCTGCTGGCCAGTCAGGTTGACGGAATCCTGGTTTCGGTTTCAAAGGATACAAAAGATTTCAGCCACCTGGAGAAAATCCGCGAAAACGAAGTCCCGCTGGTGTTTTACGACCGCATTGTTCCCGGTTTCGAAGCCGACCAGGTGATTATCGACGATTTTGATGCAGCGTACCGCGCCACCCGTCATCTTATTGATTCAGGCAAAAAACGTATCGCCCACTTTGCCGGACCGCAAAACCTGCTCATTGGACAGCAACGGAAAGAAGGATATAAAAAAGCGCTGGAAGACTCAGGACTGAACCTGGGCGAGTCATTGGTTTACGATGCCGACAATTTTGAAAAAGCCAGATTGGCAGTGCTTAAAATTCTGGAATCCGGTACTGAAATAGACGGTATTTTTGCCGTGAACGACCTAACCGCCATCGGCGCCATGCAAACCCTGCAAAAAAGGAGAATCAAAATTCCAGGCGAAGTGGCCATTGTCGGCTTTTCCGACGGACGGTTCTCCGGAATTACCGACCCCACGCTTACCTCGGTCGATCAGCACGGCTACGAAATGGGAACGGTGGCCACCCGCATGTTGCTGAAACGAATTCTTTCAAAAGAAGATTATCCCTGTGAAACCAAAGTGTTAAATGCCAATTTAATTGTGCGGGGGTCAAGCCAGGTTTCTTAAACGGGTGGCGCGAATTGCATTTCCGCATTTCGTGTACAACCCGGAATTTTTAATCTAATGCGCGATTAAAAATCACGCCTCCCAAAATTTTTCCGCAAACGTTTGAATCAAGTCTTTCAGCCCAAAATGTGCCTGTTATCAGCAGGTTAGCGCAAAAATAAATTTGGAGATTCCATATTTTATCCCTTATATTTGTTCCGGCAAAACATCATAAGTTACCTCACAACTGCAGAGCAGACAAACATCCGTTTGTTGCAATTTTCATTGTAGCCAGTTATAACATAAAATAATTGTTATGAGTAAGAAACCTGCTCTTAGCTTTTGGCAAATCTGGAACATGAGTTTCGGTTTTTTGGGAATTCAGTTTGGGTTTGCCCTGCAAAATGCCAACGTAAGCCGCATATTTGAAACCCTCGGCGCTGAAGTGGAAAATATTCCCATTTTATGGATTGCCGCTCCGGTAACCGGGCTGGTGGTGCAGCCCATCATCGGACACATGAGCGACAAAACCTGGAACCGGCTGGGGCGTCGCCGACCCTATTTT
>NZ_JAWLCI010000011.1:0-92609 GCF_041687215.1 Mariniphaga sp. | reverse complement strand
TCTTGAATTTAAGGTTCGAATTTTTTCAGTTCGACCCCTCACCATTTGGCCATCCGGATCCCAACTTTCATCCGGAATAAAAATACCTGTTGACAACTCAATCCTGCTGCCTTCCATCGTGCATCTGGCATAGACAGCGCATGTTCCATCTTTTCGTTTTTGGGAATTTCTCAAACGTAAATTTACAGTAATTCTCATGGTAAACCTGGTTAAAGTAAAAAACAGGTCTCGCTTTAGTGCACAAAACTACCTATTTTAGGGTCCATTTACAACACCAAACAAGACCAAAACAAATCAATTTAAATGATGAATACCAGAGAGTTACAAGGTTTACCGAGACTATCTTTTTGCTAAAAATTTAATAGTCTCGATTTAGTCCCTCTTTTTATGCTTTTATATGGTGAATTTTGATTTTCACCAAATGAAAAAAGCACTTAAAATCAACGTTTTAAGTGCTTTTAATTTCTTTTGTTTTCGTAAAAAGTGACTCAGCTGGGGCTCGAACCCAGGACCCCATCCTTAAAAGGGATGTGCTCTACCAGCTGAGCTACTGAGTCATCCTTATATCTCCTTTGTTTGTCAAAGGCGGGTGCAAAAGTAATACTTATTTCTTTTCAGGCAAACCCGCAAAGGTTTTTTTCCTTAAAAAGTACATTTCTTAAATTATTTAAAACAAATGAATCTTTGTTAAGAAGCAAAAGAATGATAATACCAGAACAAATCTGCTATTTCACGGTTTTATCCATCGGCATTCCAAGTTTTTCGTACAAATTCCTGCGGGCGGCTTTATCTTTTTTTAGAATTCCATGTGCATGTTGTGCAACTTCTTTGGCAACTTTTCTGGGGACAACCACTACACCGTCGCCATCGGCCACTACCACATCGCCCGGGCAAACCAATACACCGCCAATGTCAACCGGACGGTTTACCGATTCCAATTCGTTTCGTCCGGGGCGAATGCCACGACCTTTTTTGCGAAGATAAAGCGGTACTTTCTGCAGAGCAATTTCGTCGGTATCGCGTGAGCTGGCATCGGTTACCACGCCAACTGCACCCAACGAAACCCAATACAAAATGTTATTGGAACCGATCGAACCTATGTCGCGATCTTCAACATCGTCGAGCACAACCACTGACCCCGGCCGGATAACCTGAGCAAAAGCTTCAGTTGACCAGGTACTGTAAAAGTGCCCTTCCCAGGCGGCAAAATCTTCATCCGGCTCAGGCCCGGCAGGCCGCTGAGTTGGCACGTATCGCGCAGTAACTGCTATGCCACGTATAATATGCGACATGTCCTGTGTATCCACCCAATCGGGATGAATATCGGTACTTACAAGGCCTGTGTTGGGCAAGCCAACCATGTCCATTCCATCCGAAACATCGGCCACCCGAAGCCCTTCATAAAATTTCAGGAGTTCTGCATTTTCTTCGGCTGAATAAGTTTGGGTTTCAATCAAATTAATACCCTTTGCAATTTCTTCGGGAGTTTGACTCCTTGCAGAAAAACCTGCAAAAACCAAAGCAAAAAATAAAAAAATAGAATACGTTTTCATGTTCATTAATTTTGAAATTAATTTGAATATGGCAATGATGAATGGTGAAGATTAATTTTGATATAGCCGTTTGGTGCAACGAAGTAGCCGAAAGTATATTCCACTTTTACAACATTTCCTTCGGTATCGGTAAAAAAGTAATTGCCCATAGCAACGGCATGGTTTTTTATAATAATAATTCCTGCATTTTCAAATTTCACACTTACCCATGGTTTAATTGCAAAACCCTGATCTTCCGGATGGTTAGGATTTCCTGAAACAAAATAAGACAACGCTTTTTCAAACGTTTCCCGAAATTGCTCCACAGATGCAAGCGTTGGTTTAAACAAAACGATTCCTTCCTGGTATCCATAATGTTTTTGGATAAATTCTGTTGCAAGAGCCTTATAATCTTTCCTGGCAATATAGGCCTGCCCTATGGCAATAATTCCATCTCCCCATGCTCTCTGAGATTCCCGAATCTTTTTTTTCGTCAAGAATTTCTTTTTGATTTTCATGCGTATATAATTTTTGTTATAAACAGTAATCCCGATGACTATCCGGAGAACTTCCATCTGCCAGTTGGCAGAAAATCATGCTTGTTTGTGAATAAGTTTTATTCATAGTCATTTCATCACAAGGATAGTGTAAATTTAAAAAATCTCATTAAAAAACATTGACTGGCAGAAAAACATTCAGTTTTTAATTTTTAAAACAACAGTAGAAGGACTTTTTTGACATGCACACTTTTTATCCAATATGATATATTCCATTGAATTTAAGCTAAATAATATCATTTGTTAAATTAAATGTACATCTGAACAATAATTTTCCACTTAAAAAACAACAGCAAGGAATTACCCATTAAATTCGCGGAATTTTTTAATACATACAAGGTGGATTCCATATTTAAACCCAAATTGTTTTCTGTGTTGAAGGAAGGTTATTCTTCCCGCAGGTTCTCGTCAGACTTGATGGCCGGTATTGTGGTTGGTATTGTAGCTCTTCCGCTGGCCATTGCATTTGCAGTGGCATCGGGGGTTTCACCTGAAAAAGGGTTAATAACGGCTGTAGTTGCCGGTTTTATCATATCCTTTCTGGGTGGGAGCCGGGTACAGATTGGCGGACCAACCGGAGCATTTATTGTTATCGTTTACAGTATTCTTTCGGAATATGGGTTTGATGGACTGTTGATTTCAACCATTCTGGCGGGAATTTTCCTGGTTATTTTTGGATTGCTGAAGCTGGGAGCGCTTTTAAAATATTTTCCACACCCATTGATTGTTGGCTTCACCAGCGGTATTGCACTGGTTATTTTCTCCACACAAATTCGCGATGCGTTTGGGTTAAATATTCAAAATGTACCATCCGGATTTCTGGCTAAATGGACAACATATTTCAACCATTTTGAAACAGTTAATTTTTTTGCTGCCGGACTTACAATTTTTACCATTTTTTTGGTTGTTTTTTCGAAAAAATTCACCGGTAAAATTCCGGGATCGCTTATTGCCATTGTTATCGGCACCTTGCTGGTTCAGATTTTCAAACTGCCTGTTCTTACCATTGAATCATTTTTCGGAGAAATTCCCAACTCCTTCAAAATGAGTTGGCCAACAGTAAATTTTTCTGAATTGGGAAATTACATTCAACCTGCGCTCACCATTGCACTGCTTGGTGCCATTGAGTCACTACTTTCGGCTGTAGTGGCCGATGGAATGATTGGCGGGCGGCATCGTTCAAATACTGAACTTGTTGCTCAGGGAATTGCAAATATTGTAACGCCGTTTTTTGGCGGAATACCTGCCACAGGAGCTATTGCCCGCACAGCTACCAATGTAAAAAATGGCGGAAGAACTCCGGTTGCCGGAATTTTACATGCCATAACCTTGCTCCTCATTATGTTGTTTTTCGGCAAATGGGTAAAACTGATTCCCATGGCAAGTCTGGCCGGAATTTTAATTGTGGTGGCATACAATATGAGTGAATGGCGGTCGTTTCGCTCTATTTTAAAAGGTTCATTTTTCGATGTTGTTGTACTGCTTTCCACCTTCTTTTTAACCGTTTTGGTGGATTTAACCGTAGCCATTGAAATTGGTGTGGTGCTATCTGCTTTGCTTTTTATGAAAAGAATGGCCGATATGGGAAAATCTATTCCGCAGGTGGTCGATACAGATATCATTGAAGATTATTCAAAATTACCAAAAGGAATAGGAATTTACGAAATCAGCGGACCACTGTTTTTTGCGTCCGCCAAACAATACTGCGAGGTGCTGAAGTCCACCGGATTAAAAAGCCAAATCATTATCATTCGCATGCGGCATGTACCGTTTGTAGATTCAACAGGTTTGCACAACCTGAAGGAAGCATTGAAAATTTTAATTAACTCGGATATAAAAGTTGTGTTATCGGGAGTGAACGAAAATGTGAATACTGATTTGAAAAAAGCAAGCGTTTATACGTTGATTGGCGGAGATTCAATATTCGGAACCTTTGAACTGGCATTGGAAGAAGCAAAATTACAGCTTAAAAACCTGAAACATTAATCCGTTTCATTCAGCGCTGATTCAAAAAAAAGTTTTAGTTGCTCCACGGTCATTTTTTTGGCTACAATTTTTTTGTTTTCGTCCAAAACATATAATCCCGGAGTTTTCCGTCCGTCGTATAAAATTTTAAAACGTGAAACATGGTGCTCATCCCAAACATTTTTCCAGTCGAACAGATTGTGTTCTGCCAGAAAATCGCCCCATTCGGCTTTATTGTCCATGGAATAAATGGCAAAAACTTCCAGCCCCTTTTCTTTAAACGGCTGGTAAACATCAGCATACAATTCAGGAACAAAAACGTTGCAGTGAGAACAATTTGGTTCGTAAATCACTACTAATGTGTACTTTGTATCAATCTGATGGAGATTTACATATTCACCGTCGAAACTCTCTAAAGTAAGGTCGGGAGCCGTTTTTCCAATGAGGTTATTTTCAGCAAAAAGCACATTCTCACGTATTTTCTCCAACGATTCTTCCGACGCCCAAAATGCTTCGCCCGACAGATAATATTTCCGTGCAATATCAACAAACAGGGCGTCCATTCCCATAATGTTGCTGTTTATGCTGCTATTCAGAAAAAACGACGTGGCAAACTGAAAAATACGCGGACTTGGCTTAACTTCTTCAATAAACTGAAATACATGGCTTTTCACCGAATCGTAGTTTTGGTACAAAACTTTTGTAAACCAGGTTTCAAGTTTTTGTTTGAAAAACGGGGTATATAAAAACCGCTCATCTGTATAATCAAAATTATCCCAAAAATGCTTTTGCTGGTGGTAAAACCGGGCAAGCAGCAACAGAGAATCGTTGTTTTGCACTTCCTCCGGTAAAGTTGAAAACTCAAGCGAAGGAACGTAGTTGGCCTTTACAAATTTGGAAAGAAATGAATTCGGAAAGTCATTTTCGAGCTTTTTCCAAAAGTTGTTAAGTTGAGGTGTAAGTTCGGCCAGTTCCCTCTGCAATTCTCTCCTTTCGTCCGCAGAAGCTGATTCCATTTGTTTTCTGATATCAGCACTTTTTTGCTGAAGATTCCCCAGAAAAAAAGTATAATCCACAAAAGCTGCTGTTTCGTCCGAACCGGTTACCTGAATAGCTGACGACTGAAAAGAATCATTTATTAACAAAAACTGCTGGTCATTTCCCAAAAGAAAATCGAAATGATTGGTTTCACCCAGGTAAATTTTGTAAAGGCCCTGCGGCAAAAGTGAGTCGGAAACAAACACTCCCCGCCCCTGTTCATCGAGTTGAATAGTATCTTTAGCATAAATATTTCCCAAATAATAGTTGGCCAGATAAACATCTTTTCCGGCTGCAGATTGCAGTTCCACTTCAAGCTTGAAATTCTGTCCGAATACAATTAACGGCAAAAACAAAACCAGTAAAATAAAATTTTTAACCATGAATGATTCAATTTTGCATTTTTCGAAATTATTTGGTCAAAAATAAAGTTTAATTGTATTAAATGCGATTGAAATCCGTTAATTCAGATAGATTCAGTAATTTCACCCGCATTGAAAAAATAAAAATGGTGTCAATTAACATTCCGGTTTACAACGTTCTGGTAAACGACCTGGTTTTGCAGTTAATGAACCAGGCCGAAGCATTAGCCATTGATTTTGAAATTCGTATTTACGACGATGGTTCGGAAGAAGCTACCAAAAACGAAAACCGGAAGCTGACAAAATTTTCCCAGGTTATTTACCGCGAAATGGCTCAAAACCTGGGAAGAGCTGCCATCCGAAACAAAATGGGGCTGGAATCTCAAAAATCATATTTACTTTTTATCGATGCCGATTCGAAACTAATTTCTGAAGATTTTCTGAAAAAATATGTGGAGCTTGCCAAGCCAGGCACTGTGCTTTGCGGAGGAACTGCCTACTCTGCACAAAAACCTGCTGCCGAAAAACTGCTTCGCTGGGTTTACGGTTACCGGCGCGAAGCCATTTCAGCCGAAAAGCGGAACAGTAAAAAAGGATTTATTATCACTTCAAACAATTTTCTGATTGACAGGGAGACTTTCAAAAAAATTCATTTTCGTGAAAACATAGGTCCTTACGGCCACGAAGATACGCTCCTTGGTTTCGACCTTTTTTCAGCAGGATTATTGCCGCAACACATCGATAATCCTTTGGAACATACTGGTTTGGAAGATTCCGGAATTTTTCTGAATAAAACTAAAACTGCACTGGAAAATCTGCTTTTAATTTCGAAAAATATTTTGCCAGAAGCATCTGAATTCCAAAACCGAATGCCTTTTTTGAATCGCTACAACAAAATTACCATAATTATTCCTCAGGCCCTGTTAAAATGGTTTTTTAATCTTTTTGGGCAGACCATTGAAAAAAACCTGACCGGCAAAAATCCCAACCTGTTTTTATTCGATTTCTACAAACTGGGATATTTTGCCTGCCTGAAAAAAAATAAACCAGCCCACAAAGATTAGTACAGAAAACTACTGCCTCCCAAAAACTCGCGGAGCAGCGAAGTTGGCGGAATCTCCTCATCGTCAATGGGTTTAAAATACGACAAGAATTTAAGTAATCGCATGGATTCCATGTATTCTGGTTGATTTTCGAGAACCAGTTTTAAAAGCGGATCAGCATATTTTTTTAGCACACCAAGCTCATAAAGTGTGGCCGAATTGAACATCATGTCGGCATTTTCCTGGAATGGAAAGATATTTCTTTCCTCCCCCCGTCTAACTGATGGCCAGCGTTTTATGGTTTCAGCGGCTGGGTAGCCCCTGTATTTACTGTCGCGAATAATTCGGCGAATCAGCCGGTTGTCGGAGGTTGAAATATGGGTTTGCTCGTCAATTGAAATCTGCGTGAGTGCGGAAATAAAAATTTTGAATGTATTTTTTTCATTAATGCGGGGCAAAAGACGCGGGTTCATTCCATGAATTCCTTCCACAATCAGAATGTCACCAGTGCGCAATCTCAAGCGATCACCATTCATAAATCGCTGGCCCCGGTAGAAATCGAATTTGGGAATCTGAACCTCTTTTCCCTTGAGTAAATCGAGAAGCTGCTCGTTAAAGAACTCAATATCAATGGCTTCAAGTGCTTCAAAATCGTAATTCCCCTGTTCGTCGCGCGGTGTATGTTCGCGGTCAACAAAATAGTCGTCAAGCGAAATCTGGAACGGGCGCAAACCATTAACAGCAAGTTGTACGCCCAGTCTTTTGCTAAATGTTGTTTTTCCCGAAGCCGAGGGACCGGCTACCAGCACAACGCGAATATCTCCGTTTCGTTCATGAATTTTATTGGCAATTTCTGCAATCTTTTTTTCGTGCAGCGCCTCCGAAATTTTTATGATGTAACCGCCCTTTTTTTGCAATGTATATTCGTTCAGATTGGCCAAAGTATCTACATCCAGAATGCGGGCCCAGTTTTTATGTTCCTGGTAAATTTCGAACAACTTTTTCTGTTTTGGCGCCTCCTGCAACTCACTAAAATTATCCGGATTCGGAATCTGGAGTAAAATTCCGTCAAAAAATTTCATTAAGCCAAAATTGGTAATGTATCCGGTTGTAGGAAGCAGATGTCCGTAAAAATAATTTCCCAAATCATTTAAAAAATACAAACTCGTAAACAAATGCCCTTTTTGCTCAAAAAGTTGGGCTTTTTCTTCCAACCCTTCTTTCATCAGGTGTTCAACAGCATCATTTGTGGGCAAACCCTTTTTTATAAAAGGAATATTCTGGTTTATTATTTCCTGCATTTCATTTCGGACAAGCTGAATATCAGGCTCGGTAATTTCCCTACCAAACCCGGAAAGTTCACAGAAATAACCGTTTGAAATGCCTTTGCGAACGCGAAGGGATACATGTGGAAAAACCTCTTTTACAGCAGCATACATCACAAAAATAAGACTACGGATGTACATTCGGATTCCATCGGTATGTGCCACATCGAAAAACTCAATTTGTTTCGGTTTTACCAGGCAAAACGAAAGTTCGCGCACCTGGTTGTTTACAATGGCTCCGCAAACCGTGTTTTCCAATTGAATATTTAAATCGCGACTTATTTCCAGAAGCGAGGTACCCAGCGGGTAAGTATGTTTTGTTCGTGTGTTGTAGCAATAAATTTCAATTTCTTTCATTATGAAAATTCTTTCGGATAAAAGTACTAAATGTTATAAAAAGAAGGAATTTCAAACGGTTTAAATGCTTTCTGGTTTAAAAAGCAGATGGACTTGCATTATTAATAACCGGTTTCATTCAAGAAAAGTTAGTAACTGGTAAATGCTATCGAATTCTTTTTCGGAACCAGAAGAAATTAATTTCCATCTGTTCTCATTAGCAATTACCATGAAATCCGGTTCAGCCTGCATAACTATCTGGTAACCTTTACGGTTAAGTGCACGCAGGGTCCAGATAAGCGGAAGTCCGTCGCCCTCCACCTTTACTTTTGCCTTGAAATTCTTTTTAAAGAAAAACTCTCCTTCTTTTTCATCGAACCCAACATGTTCATTTCGAAACATTTGGTTGAGCCATCCTTGCAAAACAGCATCTTCGGGCGCGCCCTGGTAGTTTCCGTTTTCGGTAACAATCCAAAGTTTGTCCACTTCGCGCAGGGCAATATTCAAATCGTGAGTAGAAAGAACAATGGTTTTCATTTTTTCCACAGCCAAAACCTGCAGCAAATGAAATATTTCGTATTTGTTGCTCACATCGAGGTAAGCTGTTGGTTCATCCAGTATAATAACCGGAGTGTCTTGTGCCAGCGCACGGGCAATCATAGCCCGTTGCCGTTCGCCGTCGCTAATTTGCATCACCGGTTTGTGAGCCATTCCATTTAAACCCACTTTCTCAATTGCCTCATAAACAACCGATTTGTCTTCTTCTGCAAGCATTCCAATCCAGTTGGTATATGGGAACCGCCCATAAGCAACCAAATCGAAAACTGAAAGATTTGGAATTCTGATAGTTTCGGTGGAAACAAAACTCATAATCCGGGCAATTTCTTTGGGATTAAGCGTTTTTAAGCCTTTTCCGCTAATTTGAATATCACCGGAAAACCAGGGTTGAAATGCCGCCAGGGTTCGCAGCAAAGTACTTTTCCCGATTCCGTTGCTGCCAATTAAGGCCACCATTTCGCCCGGTGCGGCGGTAAAATTGATGTTTTTTAAAACCTCCAAAGGCGCTTCGCCGGGTTGTTCGTAACCAACCGAAAGCTGTTTCAGTTCAATATTTATATTTTCCCTTTTCAAACCGAAACAAATTTTCTGTTTTTAACAATCATCCATATAATTACCGGAATTCCGATTAATGCCGTTACCGAATTGATGGGCAATGTGGTTTGCATACCCGGCAGTTGCGAAACAATATCGCTGAATAGCATGACAATGCTACCAGTCAGAATTACTGCCGGAACCAAAACCAAATGGTTTGCAGTTTTAAAAATTACACGGCAAATGTGAGGAACTGCAATGCCAATAAAACCAATGGGGCCACAAAAAGCAGTGATGGTGCCGGCCAGCAAACTGGTACTCAGAAAAATAATTACCCGGCTGGTTTTTATGGAAACTCCCAAAGAGCGCGCATAATCTTCGCCAAGCAAAAAAGCATTCAAATCTTTAATTTTCAGGAAGGCCAAAATAATTCCGGCAATAATGGCAGGCGCCAAAACCATCAGTTGCGATTTGGTTACACTGCCCAAACTTCCCATGGTCCAGATGACAAATGCTTTTAGCATCGATTCGTTGCTGAAATACTGCAAAATACTGACCACTGCTGTAACAGCACTTGTAAAAAGAATACCCAGAATCAGCAGGGTCATGATATCATTTACCCGGGCAGAAACATAAAGAACGAGCAGCATGACCAAAAACGAACCGGCCCAGGCAACCAGCGCAATCGACCAGGCACCGGTAGATGAAAAAATTCCAAACGCAAATGCCGATGAAAATCCCAGCACAAAAAGCGCAACCCCAAGAGTAGCCCCGGCGCTGATACCCAAAACATACGGTCCGGCAAGCGGATTTCTGAAAACCGTTTGCATTTGTAAACCGCTTAACGACAAGGCAGCGCCGGTAAAAACTGCCGTTAAAGCTTTGGGCAACCTGAATTCAAGAACAATGGTGCGAAAAGATTCACTGGTTTCTGAAGAAGAGAAAAAAGCATAAAATACTTGTTTCACAGGAATAATAATGGAACCTAAAAGAATATCGGCTGTAAAAAAAACCACGAACAAAATGCCCAGTATAAAAAACACAGGGCCAGCAGGTCGGTTTTTATTTTTTTTGAGCAAATTCATTTAATTTCCTGATAATAAACCATATCCTTTTCAGCCAGTTCGGGATGAAAAACAGCTATTAAATCGTGCAACACCGCGTGAGGATTTACAGTTCCGCTTTCCCAAAAATCGTTTCCACCATGTTGGCTTAACCGTTTTATATTATTGAAAAGTTTCCCGTTGTTAAAAACTTTAAAATTTTTAAAGCGCTCGTCAGTACTTAAAATTTCATCTTTTGAAGCCAGGTTTCCTATATTTATCCAAACATCTGCCTCTCCGGCCAAAGCCAGAGCATGTTCAAAGGAAATAACATAACTTTCGTTCGAAGGATTTGTTTTACCCAAGTAATCGCCTCCGGCATCGGCAATTAAATTGGCCAGGTAGGAGTTTCCCCCGGGAATCCACCAGGAATCTTTGTACGGGGAACCAACCAAAACTTTTGGTTTTTCAGTTGTTTCGGCAGCGTGCTTTTTCAGCCTGTGATATTCATTTTCAACCTGTTCGAAATAATGTTGCGCTTCGTTTTCTTTTTTAAAAAGAGCTCCAAAAAACTTTATCCATTCAGCTTTTCCCAACGGAGTCTCTTCCAAATATTCTGCAACCATTACCACCGGAATTTCCAATTCTTCCAACTTCCGGACATAACTGGTTACTTCACTTCCAATCCCGTAAACCAATACCAGCTCAGGTTTTTGGCTCACCATCAATTCATAATTCAAATTCTGGCCATAGCCCACATCCGGCACCTCGCCTTCCTCCATTCTTTTTCTGACTTTTTGGTTGCTAACATACTGGCTTCCGGAAATTCCAACTACAGAGGTTGTTTCTTCCAATGCATCCAAAAAACCGATGTGGGTAGTAGAAAGGCAAATTACCCGTTCAACCGGTGTTCTGATTATTCGTTTTCCTACAAGAGAATCAGGAACCGGTTTGTTTTTTTCAACCAGAAAATATTGAACAGACACATTTTCAGCTTTCTCCCAGGGATTAAAAACGGTTAGCGAAGTAATACTTTCTTTTTTATCGATTTGAAAACCATGCGCATAATGATTGGAATTAATCCTCTGTTTATTATTTTCAGGGGTATTACATCCTGAAAAAAATACCATTAAAATAAAGATGAAAAAAAACCTGTGCATAATTTTCTTTTTACCAGGGCATGTACGACACTTTACCCGAAACCATTCCATTTGCCGTTTTTAGCCGTACAAAGTAAACACCCGGAATGTTTCCCGACAAGTCAATTTTATTTTTTTTGGAATTAACAACAAGCATCTTTGCCTGAACCTGCTGCCCAATAAGGTTAAAAACGCTAATATCGTCAGGAGTAAAATCCTGTCCTGCTTCAAAGTTAAAAATGGAAGGGGCTGGATTTGGGTAAATCAGGATATCCATTGGATTTGACACCAGGGGAGTATCAGTAACCAGTCCTGAAACGTTGCAGGCCACCAGTTCAAAAACATTGGCCATAGAATTATTGGCTGTGTTTTCAGATTTAAAATCGTACCACAAACCACTCTGTTTAAACCAGAAAAAATTCAATTTTTCAGCCTCACGCAGCGACTGATAAACTACAAAAGTATCCTGCGGTTGCATATTGCTGAGCTCAAAACCCACAAAAAATGTATCAGCAGGCACTATCGTTTCGGTGAAACCAATAAAATTCATGGCATCGGCCACCAGGGTTTTAATTTGAACTGTTTCGGAATGAATTAATATATCAGGTGAATTGGAACCATTATATACATTAACCTTTATTTCACTATCAGCACCCTGGGTTGAAAGATCAATTTTTCCAATTCCCAGTGAAACGCCCGAAAGATTCTCTGAACCTGACAGTGTAAATCGTTCGGCAAAACCTGTAATACCCAAACTGTTTGTACCACCCCAGTATCCGGAAAAAGTACCGCCGCTGGTTAAAATTACATTTTGGTGGTCATCAAAATCTTCGAGATTGGTAAAAGCAGCGCAAAGGTTTTCATCTGCATAAAATCTTTTCCCATCCAAACTATTTGGATTCTTTCCCTCCGGATCGAGCCAGTATTTCAATTGCCGGGTAGTATCAGCGCTGAATTCCCAGGCCAAATCAAATCGTGAATAATAGTCGTTTACCGGATTATTACAGGTTGCAGAACCACCTGTAAGTGTTCCAACCATTTTTTTCTGCGGATTGAATAAAGGTCCTCCCGATGAGCCGGCCTCGGTAACGCCGCCATCCCAACGTAAAACTTTTAAGAATCCGTTGGGTGTATAATCAGAGGCAAAATTGGAATACACCGGAGAATCACTGTCGTAAGCAATTTTTTTTATATCGCCTTGTGGGTGATGAATACTGGTAGATGAATCGGGCAGATTGCTTCTTTTGTCCCAACCGGCATAATAAGGCCTGAATTCCGGCGGAGGAACCAAACTTAATTCAACCAGCGAAAAATCTAAACTGTCGGAAGAAGCTTTCATAACAGCACCTGAAACCGAGTTGGAAGGATCGCCGTCGAGCGGGGCGCAATAAGGACTTTCGTAATTAAACGTGTAAACCGAAGTTTCTGCATATTTCAGCAAATCGTAACAGTGGGCTGCCGAAATGATGTAAGGGCGCTGGTCTTCTTTGGTATTGTTAATCAGGGTACCGGTACAAATTTCCCTGCCATTTACAATAATCCTGCAAACAGCGTCTTTTATATCATTCCATTCATCACCAGCATAACAATTAATATCAATATTGCATGAGCCTGCTGTTATTCCCATTGGGCGGCGGTCGCTGAATTTTAAAATTCCCACAAAATCGTGGTTCACCTGCGAAATAACAATATCATTATTTCCATTGTGCCCCGAGGGAACTTCGTACTGAACGATTAATTCATCTCCGGCAACAGGCGAAACAGCAAATTTTCCCGTCGGTTTATTATTGTATGACGTATATGCCCCGCGATATTGATTTTCACTTTCATTATAAAGAAATAACCGGGCGCCTGGTGGTAAATTATACTTTTCGAAAATAAGATTTAATGAAAAAGCGCCTGATGATACTATTTTTACCTGCCAGATATCAAATCCATTCAAATTGTAAGTCCAGTTTCCATGCGTTTGCGGCGAAATGTTTACTTCGAAACCGTGAGCAAATTGAAATGGTTTTAATTTCAAATCCTTTTCTCCGGCCATTAATACTTTTTGCTGAAGCATTTTATTATTGACCATTGGCATAGCAACCACCTGAATTCCATGGCTTTTTAAAACAGATACTTCCAGGGGCAGGCCTCCCTGCGAAATCTGGCCCGAAACCGGATTCGTTATAACAATCAGTAAAAATATTGTAAAAATGAACCAACGCATATTTTTCACTTTTCGCCAAAGTTAATATTAAAACCAAATTTTTATACAGGAATAATATTCCATTCTTTAACAACTTGCTGTTCAACTTTTACTCCATATCTTGTGTTTCTGTAATTATTGACGTATATTAAACGAAAATTATTCATCTAAAATTGAGAAAACTATGAAAAAGATTATGTTGCCTGCTTTTGTTTTTGCCACCGTAATTTTTGGTGCATTTATTCTGAACACCGCTTACAAAAATTCTCCGATAGTAAGTGAAAAAGAACTGCCTGAACAAGTAAAATCCATCATCGACCAATCGTGTTTTCAGTGCCATAACGCTGATTCACAAAATGAAAAAGCGCGGGAAGCCCTCGATTTTAAATCGATAGACCAATTGGGAAAAGTGAAAAAAATTACTACACTGAAAGAAATTGCCGAGGTAGTGGAAAAAGGTGAAATGCCGCCTAAAAAATTTTTGGAAAAATTCCCTGAGAAAAAACTGACGGAAGAACAGGCAAAGATTTTAACGAACTGGTCTAAAAAAGAAATAGATGCGCTGCTTGGAAATTAACTAAACCATTGACTTTTGAGAAATGAAAAAGTTTTTCCGGATATTTATTATACTTCTAATAGCCATATTCGTAGTTATTCAGTTTTTCCAACCCGAAAAAAACCGGGGAGAAATAACCAAAGCTCATCTGCTTGAGCAGGGTGTGGTTGATGATGAAATGAAAACGGTGTTAAAAAATGCCTGCCTCGACTGCCATTCCAATCAAACTACCTATTTGTGGTATCACCAGATTGCCCCGGTTTCGTGGATGATAAACCAACATATTACTGATGGCAAAGCTGAACTGAACCTTTCGGAATGGGGAAATTGGGAGCCACTGGATCAAATAGGTGCATTAGATAAAATGGCTGATGAAATAAAATCGAACGAAATGCCATTAAAACCCTATGTTTTAATGCATCCGAAAGCCAAACTAACCGAAGAACAAAAAGAGCAGTTTTATGCATGGGCAGAAAAACTTAGTGAAGAGCTGCTCATTAAAATGATAAATGAATGAAAGTTCTTGTAATGTATGTGGATGAATTCAGTTACATTCCTGCACAAAAAAATCTGGAAAGTGCAGAGGATGTAACTGAAGGAGCCACTTTTTCAGATTCAATGCTGGCATTTATTCAGGTAGAAGAAACCGACGAGGAATATGATGCAAAAAGCCGCGAAAAAAAGCTGGTAAACCACCTGAAATGGACTGCCCGCAAAAACGATTGCCAGAAAATCATTCTGCATTCATTCGCTCATTTATCCGATTCGAAAGCATCGGTTGAGTTTACCAGGAAAATTTTTGACGAAGCAGAAAAACGGTTGCAAAACGGTGGATATGAAACAGCCCAAACACCTTTCGGCTATTTCCTCGATTTGAATTTAAAAGCGCCGGGGCATTCGCTGGCAAGAATTTGGGCTTCGCTCTGAAAAATTCAAATTACTACCTTGTGTTTGCGAACAAAACCAGCATCTAATTCAACGCCCATCCCCGGTCCGGATGGTACTTTTACCACTCCCCCATGACTAACCAAATCAGAAGTAGAGCAGGTTAGCGGAATTTCGTTGTTAAACCCTTTAAACTCGTGGTATGGCCCGGCATTGGGGACTGCCGAAACAAAATGCATCATGTACAAATACCCAAGTCCTGAGCCAGAAATATGCGGCGTACATTCCATATTTTTTACGGCAGCCATTCGTGCCACTTTCATCGAGCGAATCATTCCCCCGAAATAAAAAATATCGGGCTGAACAATTTGCAGTGCATCGTTTCCAATAAGCCACCGGAAATTATGCAAACTGGGTTCCTGTTCTCCGCCGGCAACAGGAACATTTACCGCATCGGTAACCATTTTTGTTTCCTCATACCAATCGAAAGGAACAGGTTCTTCGTAAAAATCAATCTTATATTCTTCCATAATCTTTCCAATCCGGATGGCTTCCTTCACATCATAAGATCCGTTTGAATCGGCATAAATGGTCATATCGTCGCCAAAAGTTTTGCGTACCAGCGGAATCAGTTTTTCTGAACGGCCAAGTGGAATCTCCGGTGCGCTCATTCTTCCGCCCACTTTAAATTTCAACGCTTTTGCCTGTGTTTCTTCTACCTGTTTTTTAATTCCTGCAATAGATTCTTCGGCCGATTTTCCCCTGAAATTATTGGCCTGGTAAACTGCAATTTCCGTGTGATGAATTTCGCCAATCAGTTCTCCCATTGGTTTGCCGGCAATTTTCCCAAGCATATCCAGAATGGCGAATTCAATGGTGGCCAGCGGTACCCAAAGCGCCAGGTTTTGCAGTTTGTAATTGCTTTGATAAACATACACTTCATCGAGTAATTGCTCCAGGTTTCTGGCGTCTTTTCCCGGGAAAAAAGGTTGCAGCCTCCGGGTAAAAATGGGGTAAAGCGAAACCATTTGCATGTTGTTGCCAACGGAAATTCCTACGGCACCATCTTTGGAACGCACTCTGCACAGGAAATTGTCTTCAAAACGCAACAATTCAAGCGATTCAATTATTACCGGTTCAGAGAATAAAGATTTTTTAAGTACCGGTTTGGAAAGCACCTCGTCCAATTCGGCATACCTTTCAATCTCTGAATCAGTAACTGCCTGAACTGTTTCTCCCAAAAAAGCACTTCCGGCAGATGCAAGGGCTGCCTTTTTGAAAAAACTGCGACGTGAATTATTCATAGGTTAAAAATTTACTGAAAAAGTTTACGCACTTCTGCCAATTCCTCTGGCTTTCCAACATCCATCCAAATTTCCGACTCATCGAAGTAGCCTTTTAAAAGGTGATTTTTGGCCAGATCCAAATAAAAATCTGTAATTGAAAATTTTTCTTCAGAGGGCATCAAATCGAAAATATCAGGACTCACAACGTGAATTCCGCTGAATGCCATCGCGGCAGATTGTTCAAAGTTTTCAGGGATTGCAATCTTTTTTTCGCCTGATTTTTTATTTATCCACCCCACCAGTCTTTTTTCGCTGTCGAATTTAAAGTAGCGTTGTGTTTTCCTGTCCCTTACAACCAGCGTGGCCAGCGCTCCTGCTTTATTATGGTATTCAATTAAATTTTGGAGTTTCAGGTTGCTAATCACATCCACGTTGTAAATCAAAACCGGTTCGTAGCCTTGAAAAAATGGAGCAGCCTTTTTTAAACCACCTCCCGTATCAAGCAGTTTGTCGGTTTCATCAGAAATAAAAACAGGAATGCCGAAATCATGACTGTTAATAAATTCGATAACCAAATCAGAAAAATGATGGACATTAACCACAATTTCCGAGAAGCCTTCTTTTTTCAATTTCTCAATGGCATGTTGCAGCAAAGGTTTTCCGCCAATTTCCACCAGTGCTTTGGGTTTGTTGCCTGTTTCTTCCTGAAGACGGGTTCCCAAACCTGCGGCAAAAACCATTGCTTTCATAATCAACTACCGAATCCGGTTCAGACTTCTTATCAACGCTTCGTCTTTCCCAATGCCGCGGATGGCCAGGTAATCGAGTATAACTGCCAGTACCGGAAAAACTATCGGAATTTTAAACACAATTTCAGCGCCATCGAATGCAGCATATAAAAAATAGAACATCACACCCACAAGTCCCAGTAGCAGGAGAATTGTAAATGAAAGAAACCGGATTTGACGGATACGTTTTTTATACAGAAAAATAATGACCAGGTGCAGCAGGGTAATTAATCCGATAAACCCCATTACCGGCAGCCCGTCGAATAATATTTGGCCGTCGCTGATGATTCCGTTGGCATTAAAGACGTACAACTGGCCTTCAACTGCCAGTTCTGCAAAATCGAGTTTTAACAACAATGCCACAAGCACGGCGGCAAAAAATATGTAAATGGTTTGAATTCGCTGGATCATATTATAAATTTTCTGCAAAAGTATAAAATATTTTAATGGAGTGAACCCTTGAGGAACTGCACTGTGTGCGACAAATTCCATATTATAATGATCTTTTGGAAAATTGTATCTTTTACACCGCGTCCATTAAAGGGATTAAATGCTAAAGCCGCAAAAGACTCCGAAAAGTTTAAACACCGGGCTGAAGCACCGGTGTAAAAAATTGATTGTTTGTTCAGTGATTTTAAAACACAGAGTTTGACGTACACCCTTCGAGCTACAACACCTGCTCCACTTCATCCTGACTGATGTACCAAAGAAATCCCTCCACCTTTTCGAAACCGCATTTTTTTAATGTTTCTGTGTATCGCTCCAACTGTCTGTGGTACTTTTCAGGATTTTTTTCGCCCCATTTATAATCTACCACAATGGCCTGATTTCCCGAAACCATAATCCGGTCGGGTCGCAAAAGTTTTCCCGGAGCCAGTAAATTCCGTTCGTTCAATACCTTAAAACTGCCATCGAACCACCGGCTGATAACCGGATTTTGAAGGCTGGCTTCCAGTTTTTTCAGAATGGTTTTCCGTTCTGTTTCATTTATCCGGCCTTCTTTAAAGGCTTTGGTGCAGGCTGGTTCCACATCGTCTGCCATTGTTATTTCCGCCAAAATTTCATGCACCAGTTTTCCGGTGTTTTTTACCGAATGTTTTTGTTCTTCTGCTGAAAAGAAATCTTCGCTGTTTAGCCTCAACCGGATGCGGTTGCTGAAATCGTAAAACTGATAGGTTTTAATCCACCCCGGTTGACCAGCCTTTTTCTTCGAACTAAAAACAGGAAGTTCTCCAAATCGAAATTCAGTTCCTTCCGGGTTCCGGCAACCGGCAAATTGCTTTTCAGCACTCATTTGATTTAATGCATATTCCAGCATTGTATTCACTGTTTTTCCGGGTAAATCTGCTTTTTTGGAATTCTCTGATTCCTCCTTTTTCCTGCAATGAACAAACAAAACTGATTTGGCGCGGGTAAAAGCAACGTAAACCAAATTCATGGTATCGATGTAACTGCTCAGTTTTTCTTCGAAATAATCCTGGCGGAAAATGGTTTTTGCCAGATTCTGGCCGGCTTTCACCGGCAGCAACGGAAACCGGTTAAACGGTTCGGTTTCGGGCCGGCACCACAACATCGGCGCCTGGTTTCCAATCCAAGAAACATCCCAGTTGAAAAACGGAAGCAAAACAGCTTCATACTCCAATCCTTTGGCTTTATGCACGGTAATCAATCGCACCGAATCCACTTCCTCATTCACATTTACCGAAGTTTTGTATCCCTTTTCTTTCCACCAGAAAAGAAAGTTGGATAAATCGTTTGACAGGGAAATTTTCAGATCGGCTGCCTGGTCAATAAGCGTTTGCAAATAAGGAAGTTCCGATTCCATTTTAAACAAACCAAACAAGGCACAAATTTCTGAAACCGTTTCATCAAGGGAAGAAAGCAAAACTTTTTGCCTGAGCACCTTCATTTTTTCACCGAGCTCAGCTTCGAAAACCGCTTCAAAATTTTCATCAATTGCCCAGCCTGGTTGAGATTTTTGGCTAACCTTTTCAAAATCCAAAATCAGTTGAGATTCTTCTGAAAAAACATTTCCCATATTTTTCCAAGCAGGTTTCAACCACGAAAGCCAAAGCTGAAGGATGGCCACTTTCTGAATTTTAGCCTCAGAATCAATCAGTAATTCAACAACAAGCAAAACCAGATTTACGCCACGGGAAATATAAAGGAAAAGCGATTCATTGGAAAGTACTGACAGGTTATAGCTTGCATTTTCATCTTTTTTGGCAGCCTCTAAAAAAGCTTCCACAATTTTGGGACCTTCGCTGTTTTTGCGGATTAAAATGGCAATATCGGAAGCATTTAATCCTTTATCCTGAAGCTGTTTAACCTGCTCTACCAGCAGTTGTAAAGTTTCCGCTTCAAAATCTTTATCCTGAATAAAATTTATTTCAGCCAGGCCTTTTCTTTCAGTCAGTGCATTGCCCGGTTCCTGTTTGAATTGCCGGTAAATGGAACTAAACTTCTCTTTGAAACTTTCATCTTCAAAATCCTCAAATAAAAAATCTTCAAACGTTTGTTTCAGCGCTCCAATGGCCGCATTATTAAAATCAATAATATTAAGCTGACTGCGCCAGTTTTTTTTGAGCGGAATTTCCCTGGGCGGATATTGCGGAAAATCGGCATTTATTTGCGATGCCAGAATGTTCCAGTCGCTGTTGCGCCAGCGGTAAATCGACTGCTTTACATCGCCTACCAAAAGGGCCGGATGACCTTCGGCCAGCGCATTGGCAATCAGCGGTTTAAAATTAGTCCACTGCAAAGAAGAAGTATCCTGAAACTCATCGAGCATGTAATAATTAAAGCGGGTTCCAATTTTTTCATAAATAAAAGGAGAATCGCTGTCGCCAATAATTTTGCTCAGCAAAAGGTTCGAGTCTGAAATTTGCAGCAAACCTTTTTCCTGCAAAAGCAACTTCACTTCCTCCTTCAAATCGGTGAGAATTCCAAGCATCCGAAGTTGTTTGCGCACTTCAAGCGACGATTGGTAACGGCTTTCGTTACTGGTGTAAAAATCCAGAATATCCCGCAGCAAAGGTTGAAGATTATCTTCCACCAGTTTTTCCAGAGCAGCTTTGTGTTGATGCGATTTTGAAAACCATTTTTCTGTTGAATCTGCCGCAGCCAGAACTCTAACGCCCGGTTCTTTCAACTCACCTTCCGACATTTTTTTCAAATATCCTGCAATACCAGCCATTTTATAGGAAAAATCATCCACCGAAAATCCGGCCTTTTGCATAGACTCCATACATTCGCCGGCTTTCTTTTTTAATGTATGCTCATACCAGGCAATAATTTTTTCAAGTTCTTTCCTGAATCCTTCCAGATTATCGCGGGTGTAAGGATTTTCATCCTGTTCATTTTCAGGGAAAAACACCTGAAACTTTTCCTTAAACAATTCGCCGCCCAAACTTTTTATGTCTTCTTCTATTCGCTGACTTTTGTTTTCCCTTATTTTTTCCTGGCTGAATTTCACCAACCATCTGCGTAATTGTTTATCCTTGTCCACTTTAGCCAAAAGCCGATCAACCGCCTCCTCCAGAATCATCTGGTTATCGAGCTCAAGTATAAAATGAGGTGAAATGCCCATTTCGCGGTTAAATGCTTTTATAACCCGCTGGGTGAATGAATCTATGGTGTTTACTGAAAACCGGTTGTAATCGTGTAATATATTTTTCAAAACCAGTTTTGCCCGTTTTCTGATTTCTGTTTCCGAAAATGTTGTAGCCTTTTTAAGGAGTTCCAGGTAGGCTGAATCCCTGTTATCTGCCAGTTGATGGAGTTGTTCCAGTATCCGGCTTTTCATTTCGTTGGTGGCTTTGTTGGTAAATGTAACCGCCAGAATATTTCGGTAACTCGCCTGGTTTTTAATCAAGAGTAATAAATATTCTGCCACCAGTTGAAAGGTTTTCCCCGAACCTGCAGATGCTTTATAGACTGTTAACATGAAATAGTTCTGAGTTTTAAGTTTAAATAATCAGGCTAATAACCGGGCCCTTGCGTTAGGTTAATCCGGGTTTCAATTTTAAAATTTTTTGAAACGTTGTATTTAAGAAACATGGTAGAACCCCTGACATCAAAATTGTTCATTCCCTGGTTTGGGAAAGGAGCAGAAAATACCGAATTGGCGCCAAAACTGTAGCCACCCAATGTAAAACGATCATTTACCTGGTATGATGCCCCGCTTAAAACAGTTTCGTCTCGTAAAAATGGGGAAAATCCGGCAACAGGCAATCCGGACGAAAAATCTTCAAAAGACCAAATATTCATTGGATTATCCTGAACATTGTAACTCCACCTTTTTGCCATTTCGCCCTGAAAATTAAACCCTGGCAACTGCACTGGCTCCATAAATTCTCCTAATGGAAGCGTTCCTGAAAGAAGCTGATAATACATCAACTGGCGTTCTGCGGCAACTGAAGCTGAATCATTTTCAGCAATTACCGGCATTAAAGGTTTCTGTGCATTTGAAAAAATAAAATAAAAAGTAAACAGTATTAAAAGCAATTTCTTCACAATTCTTTGTCCTCCTGTATTAATTTTCATCAAATTTATAAATAATTAGAAAAGAAAAAAGTTTAGTTTCGGAAGAATTCAGGGATATAAAAGTTTGATATAAATGATTTGATATAGGATTTTCAGTAAAAATCATAAAAATACTACTTAAAAAATTACTACATTTGCCGCCAATTAAAAAAAACATGGCATGTTAACCATTAAATCTTTTGGCAAAACCAGAATTGGTTTGCTTTTTTTACTATTGGTCATTGTAACCTCGTGTAGCACACCTTTAAATGAATTAATATACCTTAACGGTATTGAACCGGGAACTACCTATTCAAACGGGCCAATCCCGGAAGAATACAGAATTCGGTCGAACGATCAGTTATTTATTCAGGTGATTAGCGATGACCCTTTAAATGCTGCATTTCTGAACCTTACCAATACTCAGGTTTCAATGGGGGGCATGGGAAGTTCGGCCAACAGCCTTGAACTGATAACTTACCTCGTTGATGAGGAAGGCTATATTTCTTACCCGCAATTGGGCAATATTCCGGTTGAAGACAAAACCGTTTCAGAAGTAAGAGATATTGTTCAGGAAAAGGTTGATAATTACCTTGAAAGCGCCTCGGTATTTGTAAAACTGGTAAACCGGAATATTACTGTTTTAGGCGAAGTAAAACAACCCGGACAAAAACTGATGGTAAAAAACCAGCTAACTATTTTTGAAGCCTTGGGAACTGCCGGAGATATTACAGATTATGGGAACAGGCAAACAGTAAAATTAATTCGCGAACTACCTGATGGAAAACATGTGGCAGAGTTAAACCTTATCGATCCGAATATAATTTATTCGCCCTATTACTATGTTTTGCCGCACGATATTGTTTATGTAGAACACAGCACCAAAGTTTACGGGGCTAAAAACCTGCCTTATTCAGCACCATTAAGCATCACTGCATCAATAATTTCAATCGGATTATTGGTTTTAAATCTTTTCCGACAATGACTCAGACAGAAATAAATACGAACAACAGAAACATTCTTCAGTCACAGGAAGATGACAGCATTGACCTGAAAAAAATTGTTTTTAAGTTTTTACGCAACTGGTACTGGTTTGTGCTGGCGGTAATAATTACAGTTGGTTTTGCTTTTTTGTATAACCGTTACAAAACTCCGGTTTACGAAATTAATGCCTCTATGCTTGTTGAGGAAGGAAAGGCATCTTCGCCTTTGTCCGGAGCAATGGGAGGGCCCCAGCAGAATATTTTCCAGGGACTGGGTGGCATGAATAGCATGCAGAATATTTATAACCAAATGGTTATTTTGAATTCAACGCCTATTGTTGCAAGGACTTTAGATGAATTGGATTTTGAAGTTAGTTATTATGCTGTTGGCCGGGTTTCTGTTACAGAACGCTATAAGGAAGTTCCGTTTCAGGTGATTTGGGATAAAAATCAGCCTCAAATTATTGAAGGAGATTTTGAACTGATTATTTTGCCTACCGGAAAACTTCAAATCAGCATGGACGAAGAAGAAGCTGTAGTTTACAATTACACGGAAGATGAAGTCATTCGCAGAATTCCTGATTTTTCGTTTTCACGCGAAGTAGATGCCGGTTCCAAATTTACTTCAGACGAATGCTCATTCACCATTTTACTGAACGAACAATTCAATTCTGATGCTCCGAATAATTTTAAATTCAGGTTTCATTCAAAAAGTTCACTCATAAAAAAATACAAAAGTAACCTGGAAGTTACCCTGAATGATAAAGAAACTTCGATATTGGACCTGAAACTCAGAGATTTTAATGTAAAAAAAGGAGTTACTTTTCTCAACAAACTAACAGAAGTATATCAACTGGATAACCTGGAGAAAAAGAATGAAAATGCCAACCGTACCATTCAGTTTATTACTACGCAGTTGGAAACAATTTCAGATTCGCTGAGTGTTTCAGAAAGCCGGATGGAAACTTTCCAAAGTGAAAACCAGGTGCTCGATATTTCCATGCAGTCGCAACAGTTACTTGAGCAAATGCGCGAGTTGGATCAGGAACGAGTGGCATTGGAAACCCAAAACAAATATTACCATTACCTGAGAGAATATATTGCACCCAATGCAAATCTGGAATTGGAAACAGTAATTGCGCCTTCTGCAATGGGAATCCAGGATCCACTTTTGAATAGCCTGATTCTGCAGTTAAATGAATTAATTACTGAAAAATCGAGCCAGACTTCTATCAGGCAAAATTCACAACATCCTACCATATTAAGATTAAATGCGCAAATTGAAAGTGTAAAGAACTCGTTGCGCGAAAACGTGAACAACATCATTTCACAGTCGGATATGGCTTTGGGAAATCTAAACACGCGTATTCGCAGTTTTGAAGCACAAGTCAGGCGACTTCCTGCCACGGAAAGAAATTATGTGAACATTGAACGTAAGTACAAATTAAACAACGAAACATACACTTTTCTGCTTCAGAAACTTTCAGAAGCTCAAATTGCCAAGGCATCCAACATTCCGGATAGCCAGATGATTGAAGAACCGCAGATGTTGGGAACCGGACCGGTTGAACCAAAAACCATGATGATTTATGCCATTGGTTTATTGCTGGGACTGGCTTTGCCGGCCGGTGGAATTATGCTTGCCGACTTTTTCAATACTAAAATTAATTCTCAGGATGATATTGAATCTATTACTAACTTCCCCATTGTTGGTCATGTATTTCAAAATCAAGGAGAAGGCAATAGCCGCACACTTGTACTTGATAAACCCAATTCACCGGCAAGTGAACCCTATCGCGCTATCCGCACCAAATTAAACCTGATTACCAAAGGAAAACCAAATCCGGTTATTGCGGTTACTTCCACTTTTCCAAAAGAAGGAAAATCATATAATGCAATAAATATCGCTTCATCTTTTGCATTAATGCGTAAAAAAACGGTTTTGTTAGACCTCGACCTGCGCAATTCTAAACTGAAGGAAGAATTTAACCTGGATTCCGATTTGGGTGTGGTTAACTATATTATTGGAAAGGCGAACGTTGAGGAAATTACTTTCAAAACCAAACACCCCTGGCTTAAACTGATTCCTGCCGGGCCCATCCCTCCCAATCCGGCCGAAATGCTGACGGATGATAAAATGCTTGAATTACTGGGAGAGCTTAAAGAGAAATACGATGTTATAGTAATTGACTCGGCACCTGTTGGTTATGTAGCTGACCTATTCCATCTCCACGACATTATTGACACGAATCTGTTTGTGGTCCGCCATAAATACACACATAAAATGGCCTTAAAAACAGCGCTTGAAGAAGTAACAAAACATCAGTTGAAAGGGGTTGGAATAATTGTAAATAACATTAAACTGGGCAAACAGAATTACAGCTTTAGCGGTGGTTACGGATATGGCTATGGATACGGGTATGGTTATGGCTACGGATATGGTTATGGCCAAAAAAAGGAAGATCAAAAAAGTAACAGAAAAGTGCTTAAACCGGAAGATGTTTAGTTTCCTCCGGTTTAGGCGGAAATTTTTATGCTTTTTCCAAACTTATAGCAGAATTTTGAATCAGGTCCCAGGTATCTTTTACATGCTTTTCTTCCGTGTGGGTTTGCCCGATGCTCATTCGCAAAACAACCTGCCCATTCAGTTTGGTGTGTGTAAAAAATGCTTTCCCGGTTTCATTTACCGCATTCATAAGTTTCATATTAAATTCATCATTTGATTTATGCCTGAAGCAAACCAGGTTTAGTGGCGGGTCTAAAACCAATTCAAAATCATTGGATTCTTTCACCCAACCGGCAAAATTTTGGGCCATTTCCACATGTTTTCTAATATGAAATTGTAATCCCTCAATACCATAGTGGCGAATTACAAACCAAAGTTTCAAAGACCGAAACCGCCTGCCCAGTTGTACATGCCAGTCGCGGTAATCAAAAACCGCACCCGATTCGGTAGCTTTGTTTTTCAGGTATTCAGGCAAAATTGAAAATGTATGTATCAACTCATTCCGGTTAGCCACCCAAAACACGTCACAGTCAAAATTGGTAAACATCCATTTGTGGGGGTTGAAACAGTAACTGTCGGCCAGTTCCACCCCATCTTTAAAATGCCTGAACTCAGGGCAAAGCATGGCTGTTCCAGCCATAGCGGCATCCACGTGCATCCAGCAGTTTTCTTTTTGGCAGATTTCGCCAATTTGGCGAACCGGGTCGATGGCATTCGATGATGTTGTTCCGATGGTTGCACATACAAAAAACGGCTGAAATCCTTCTGTTCTGTCTTTTTGAATTTGTTTTTCAAGCAATTCAGGTTGCATGGCAAATTGTTCATCCACATCAATCACGCGCAGGTTCTCGCTGCCAATTCCGGCCATTTTTATGGCTTTTTCAAGCGAAGAATGGGTTTGAGATGAAACGTAGGCCACCAGCTTTTGCCTTACGCCGGTTTTATTCGATTCAAATTTTGTAGCACGTTCGCGGGCGGCAATCACTGCCGTTAAGGCCGAGGTTGAAGCTGTGTCCTGAATTACTCCGCCGCCAGTGGAATTTGATTTAAACTTTTCGGGCATGTCCATCATTTCTGCCAGCCAGTCGAGTACACGGGTTTCCAGCTCGGTAGCTGCGGGGCTGGTTGCCCAAATCATTCCCTGAACGCCAAGTCCGGAAGAAACCAAATCGCCCAGAATGGAAGGGAACGAAGTATTGGATGGGAAATACGCGTAAAAATTTGGCGATTGCCAATGCGTAATTCCCGGCATAATTATTTCGTCCAAATCGCGCATCATGGCGTCAAATGACTCGCCTTTCTGCGGTGGATTTTCGGGAAGTTTATTCTTAATTTCTCCCGGTTTTACCTGCGACAGCACAGGATATTTTTCAATGTGTTCGTAGTAATCGGCTATCCAGTCGATAATTTTTTTTCCTTCTTCTCTGAATTGGGAAGGAGACAGATGGTAGTTTTTCATTTCAGATTATTTTCATGCAAATATACCTTTTTATTGGAGGCAATTTTTCGGGTTGAACTCATTTACACAGCGACAAATTGTTTGAATTAAACAAGGGGTTGCAACCCCTTGTTTAATAACGTATGCTAAAATCACTAAAATCTTCCAATTCCGGCATTTGGCTTTTTTCAACTTTAAGAACCCGGGCCATTGAAGGTCCTAACCGCAGATGATCCATGAAAGTTTCCATATCGTTAAAATCACCTTGTGCCATAACCACCACACTCCCATCACGGGTATTTTTCACCCAGCCTTTGATATTGAAATCATTTGCTCTTTTTTGAACAAAGTAACGAAAGCCAACACCCTGCACGCGACCGGTAATTTTAATTTCGTACTGAACCATCAAAGCTGTTTAAATTGCTCCACCACCTCGGGTTGCACCAATGCCCAAATGGAATAAACTCCTACTGCCGTTCCAATGGGAAAATTAATCAGATCGAGCACTGAAATAATCAGTGTTAGAATTCGCGCCCATTCTTTTCGTTTAAATAAACCTATTCCGGCTATAATTCCCGGAATACTCAGAACAATCATAAAAATAACCAGCACTCTGGCAATTATGGATAGCACGAACTGAGCCTCCTGATCGTTGGACAAATCGCCCACAAAATAGAGCACCGCATATACGAAAACTCCAATCAGAATACCTAAAATGCTTAACCCAATATGCAAAGCAGCTACAACATTAATATGTTTTTCCATCATTCGATTAATTTAAAATTGAATTAAAATTACAAAAATCAACAGGATTGAAAAGACTTATATGAATATTTTAGACCAATCACAACAATTTCGGGGCAAACAGGTTATTTTTTTAGAGATGTTTTAAATAAAGATGTAATTTTGCACGCAGAAAAAGGAGGAAAAAATGGAAGTGATTAAAATTATTTTACTGGCAGTCGCCCTGGTTTCAATAGCTATGTTAGGTCTTGCCACACAAATATTGTTCAAAAAAGGTGGAAAATTTCCCAACACCCATGTTGGCGGAAACAAACATTTGAAACGCCAGGGAATTGCCTGCGCCCAAACCCAGGATAAAATTGAACGGGCAAAAGTAAACAGGCAGGTTGATTTTAAAAATGTGAAAATCGCAAATATGAGCAAATAAAAGCCGGAATTAACTCCGGTTTTTTTATTGCACCAAATGTTCTTTAAAGTTTTCTGAGAGATAAATCTGGTTCTCCCCTTCCCCATCGGCATAAATAAAATAAACTTTCAAATTCTGAAACTGACCGGCAATTTCAATCGATTTTTCCAGCCCTAAAACCATAAAAGCTGTTGCAAAAGCATCGGCATCCATACAATTTTCAGCTAAAACAGTGGCACTTAGCAAACTGTGCTGAACCGGATAACCGGTTTTTGGATCGATGGTGTGGGCGTACTTTTTTCCGTCTTCTACATAAAAATTACGGTAATTACCTGAAGTTGCCAGTGCGTTTTCAGGTAGCCTAACTTTGGCCTGCAAATCGGTTGAGGCAAAAAAAGCCATTTCGTCTGGTTTGCTGATGCCGATAGTCCAAACCCTTCCCTTTTCGTTTTTCCCTTTGGCCACCACCTCACCACCAATTTCCACCATATAATTTTCACACCCTTTTTCAGCCAGAAAATTTCCAATTAAATCGCACGTATAGCCTTTTGCAATAGCGCTCATATCGAGTTTCATGTTTGGATTTTCCTTCACAATCCGGCCATCCCTGAGTTCAATTTTTTGGTAGCCGGTAATATTTTTCATACTGTCAACAATTTCCTGCGTCATCTTCCTTCGGTCTTCCGGTCCAAATCCCCAAGCATTTACCATGGGGCCGGCAGTAATATCGAATGCTCCGTTAGTAATTTCAGCAATTTCCATAGATCGCTTGTAGCAGGTTAAAAATACATCGCCTGGTTCAACCGGCTGGTTATTATTCACTTTTGAAATGACCGAAGTGGAATCGAACGTGGAAAAAATGGAATTATACCGGTTCAGTTCCTTTTTTATTTTTTCATGAATATCTTTTCCATTGGGGCTTTCGTAAACTATGTGGTAATTGGTGCCATAAATGTACCCTTCATTATAAATGTATTTTGAGGGTGCATTTTGGCAGGAAAGCAGGAAACCAACTGCAAGTAAAAGAATAACAAACCGAAATTTCATGGCGATGGATTTAAAATTCAGGGCGAAATTAAAAAAAGAACCCTTTCCTCTCTCCGGGAAATGGTTCATTTTTTGCACCGGCGCTTTAGCCCGGTGAACAAAGTCATCAAAAAACGAAAGGCTTTAGCCATTAAAAGGATTAAATGCTAAAGCCACGAAAAATGACGAAAGCAAGTCACCGGGCTAAAGCAACGGTGTAAAAATCCGCCCTTTCAGAGGCAATCACAATAAGAAATTTGTTGCTCACTCAACAGGCTTATGTTCACTGTTTCTTTATATTTCTTTTGGAATTTTACAAAAGATTACAACTTTTATCACCCTGAACAATTAATGAATTATAAAACGGGAAGCTTAAAAGTTTCACCGGTTTGCCGTGGAATTTAACTGCGTGTACCCCACCAACCTGTCGTACCGGCTGGCCATTTCGCGGTAATAAACAAAAATCTGGTAATCGTTTTCGGTTTGCCAAAAACTGCCTTCCAGGTTTTTGTGGTCGGCAACAGCCGATCCCTGTGGAACGTAAACATACATGTAATTGTAGTATCCCTGTTTCAGGAGTAATGTAAGTTCATAGGCGCTGGTATCGAAATTCCAGGTCATTTCGTTTGTTTTATTGGCGTTCCAGTTGTTCAGGGCGCCAAAAACATTTACAGTTCCACCCAGTAAAATTGATTCTAACGGAAGTGAAAAATGCACAAAAGTATAATCGCATTCCGTGTCGAAATCTTCAACTTCCTGATCCTGGCTTTCAATCACAAAATTCCCGTTCATCTCTTCGTATTCAAAAAACCTTTTGTTTGCTCTCACTTCATCGGGCATCAATGTTTTATGAAAATAGGGCCGGTGAAAATCTGTAGCCAAAACATTTTCTCCGTTTACACGGTTCGAGCGGTTGTCAAAATAACGGAATTCGTTTCCGGCCACAAAAACGTTTTCGCGGTTGTAATCGTAAATCAGTGCCCTGTCGCGAATAAACAGTGGTTTTAAATTCCGAATGGCATTATCCCACCGATTGTTTTGCATAACCACCACTTTAATTTCCTGTTGCGGATTTTCAATGCGTAAATTTTCGTGAAAAATGGTAAAATCCACCTCATGGTTTTCGCCTTTAAATGCATCAAGTGTGGCGCGTCGAACAGTTCCTTCAACATCCACCATGGGTTCAACCACATAAAACCGTTTGCTTAGTACAATATTTTCTTTGTTTCCATTTTCGTAAACAACCAAAGCGTAATTTCCCGAAAGTTTAAACCGGAAATTTTCATTCGGCAGGTATAATCTGTAATTCACGTAATTAAAAGTGGTATTAAAGGAACGAGCAAAATCATCCAGGGGGTTATCGGTAAATCCATCAATGTAATCACTTTGCGGAATAAAACTTTCATTCCAGTCGGCATCGCAATGAATAATGGTATAATAATAATCCTGAACCTCACCGGAAATATCATCGAATTTAAAAACCAACCGGGTTTCTTCTCCCATCTCCCAGATAGGGTTCGATAGTAGAAATCCATCGCGGTACATTTGCACGGTTTTTATCTCTTCTTTATAAACAGCATTTTCGTAATAAAAATTTCCTTCCTGGGCTCGTGTGAAACCAAAAAATCCGACAATCAATAATAATCCGGCAATCAATTTTTTATTCATTATTTCAACATTAAATGCTTTAAAAAAACCTGTCATCTTAAATACAAAGGTATTTTTTTCGTTTCAAATTGAAAATATGACTTTCATTCGGTTGAATTCGCCATTTTCAAAGACCTGTTTAACGCCAAAACAGGATTTTCAACATGAATTAATAATTTATTAGCATTTCCCGGAATTCAACCCCTGTTCAATATTGACATATATCACAAAACATATTGACTTATTTGCATAGTTTGAACCTTCGATTTTTCAGCAAATAACGTTGGGAATAGTGAATTTATTATTTACTTTTGCCAACCTGAAAAACAATACTATTCTTGATTAAAATGTCAGAAGTCATTAAGTTAAGGAAAGGGCTGGATATAAAATTAAAAGGAAGTGCTGAAACAGTGCTTGAAACGCTTCCGGTACCTGCCACAGTAGCATTAAAACCCACCGATTTTCCCGGGCTTACACCAAAACTGAGTGTGAAACCGGGGTATGAAGTGAAGGCCGGCGATGCTTTATTTTACGATAAATACCATCCGGAAGTGGTTTTTACCGCACCGTTTGGTGGCAAAGTTGCTTCGGTAAACAGGGGTGAACGCAGACGAATTCTTGAAGTGGTAATTGAAACCGATAACGAAGCGGGATCGGCTGAATTTAAAAAAGCCAATCCGGGTTCATTGTCTGCCCACGAAGTAAAAGAACAACTGCTTAAAAGTGGTTTATGGCCATTTATTAAACGCCGGCCATACGGGATTATAGCCTCTCCACAAGAGAAACCCAAAGCTATTTTTATTTCCTCGTTCGATACCGCCCCTCTTGCTCCCGACTACAATTTTATTGTGGAAGGCCAACTGGGAACATTTCAAACCGGTATTAATGCACTGGAAAAACTTACTGATGGAAAGGTATTTTTGGGGGTTAGCGAAAAATCAGTTTTTACCAATATTAAAAACGTTGAAATAAAACAGTTCTCTGGTCCGCATCCTGCAGGAAATGTTGGTATTCAAATCCATCATATTGCACCAGTTAATAAAGGTGAAGTGGTTTGGACTGTAAATCCACAGGATGTTTTGTTTATGGGAAGGCTGTTTGAAACCGGAAAAGTAGATTTCAGCAAAGTATTTGCAGTTACCGGTTCAGAGGTTGAAAAACCCAAATATTTTCAAACCATGTTGGGAGCACCGGTATCAACTTTAACCGATGGTCGCCTGAAAAAGGTAAATTACAAACAAAGACTTATAAGCGGAAACGTGCTAACCGGCACCCGGGTAAAACCAATGAATTACCTTGGATATTACGATTCTCAGGTTACAGTTATTCCAGAAGGCGATGAATACGAACTTTTTGGATGGGCTACACCGGGTATTGACAAGTTTAGCGCTTCGAAAACCTTCTTTTCTAAAATATTTCCTAAAAAAGAATATGAGATGAACGCCAATCTGCATGGTGGAGAACGGGCTTTTGTGCTGTCAAATCAGTACGAAAAGGTTCTTCCCATGGACATTCTTCCCGTATTTTTACTCAAATCATGCCTGGCCGACGACATTGATAAAATGGAGCAGCTTGGAATTTATGAAGTAATTGAAGAAGATTTTGCATTGTGCGAATATGTTTGTACTTCAAAAATTAAGGTGCAGGATATATTACGAAACGGAATTAACACCATGATAAAAGAACTTGGTTAATTTTTGCTGAAAACAATAAATCAGTCTGATTGAGATGAAATTCTTAAAAAACTTTTTTGAAAAAACTGAACCCTACGTGCAAAAAGGAGCGAAATACCATTGGCTTCACTCAGTGCACGACGGTTTCTTCACATTTTTGTATGTGCCAAAACACACAGCTAAAACCGGCACACATATTCACGACTATATCGACTTGAAACGCACCATGTCTATTGTTGTACTGGCACTTGTTCCTTCCTTATTATTTGGAATGTACAATGTTGGATTGCAGCATTTTTTAGCCATTGGGGAAGCTGCTTCAACAGGATTTTTCGACATGTTCCTCTATGGACTGTTGAAAGTATTGCCTGTAGTAATCGTTTCTTACGGAGTTGGGCTGGGAATCGAGTTTGCCTTTGCTCAAATGCGCGGCCACGAAATCAATGAAGGATTTCTGGTTTCGGGAATGCTTATTCCGCTGATTATGCCCATTGAAACACCCCTCTGGATGGTGGCAGTTGCCACTGCTTTCGCTGTTATTTTCGGCAAAGAGGTTTTCGGAGGAACCGGAATGAATATATGGAATCCGGCCCTTGTGGCACGTGCATTTCTGTTTTTTGCCTACCCGGCACAAATGTCAGGAAACTCGGTGTGGGTGGCCCTGGGTAAAAACGATGTTCCGATTGACGGATTTACCGGAGCAACGCCAATGGCCGATGCTGCCGCCGGAAATATAAATTTCAGCGTAGCCGACGCCTTTTTCGGATTTATTCCCGGTTCAATAGGCGAAACCAGCACCCTGGCCATTCTGATTGGTGCGGTTATTTTAATTGTAACCGGAATAGGGAACTGGAAGATAATGGTTTCAACAATTGCCGGCGGTGTAGTAATGGGAATTTTGCTGAACATTTTTGCAGGAAGTCAGGGGCTTTCTCCTGAAGCAGCAACCTTTTTCGGCGTACCATTCTGGCAGCACCTCATTTTGGGAGGTTTTGCTTTTGGGGCTGTATTTATGGCAACTGACCCGGTTTCTGCCACTCAAACAGAAAAAGGAAAATGGATATACGGATTCCTTATTGGTATTCTGGCTATTTTAATACGAGTGGTTAACCCGGCTTATCCGGAAGGAATGATGCTGGCCATTTTACTGATGAATACGTTTGCACCCCTTATCGACCATTATGTGGTACAAGGCCATATCAAACGCCGTATGAAACGGGCTAAAGTTACTGCATAACCAAAAAATTGAAATTATGGACAGGAACAGTAATACATATACTTTTATTTACGCAGCCGCAATGGTTATTCTGGTTGCTGCAGTGCTTGCCACGGCTGCCATGGCTTTACGGCCACGCCAGGATAAAAATGTGGAAATTGAAAAAATGCAAAATATTCTGGCTTCAGTAAATATTGAAAGCACCTTTGAAACTGCCGGAGAAATTTATGCTGATAAAATCAGAAATCAATATGTAATCAACTCTAAAGGCGAAATTGTTGAAGGAGAAGATGCTTTTGAAATTGACCTGAAAAGAGAAAAAGCCAAGCCGGTTGAAGAACGATTGCTTCCGGTTTTTGAATGCGAAACCGAAAGCGGACTCAAATACATTTTCCCTATGCGTGGAGCCGGGCTCTGGGGTCCTATTTGGGGGTTTGTTTCATTAGATGACGACATGAATACCATTTACGGGGCCAATTTCGATCACCAGTCGGAAACCCCTGGGTTGGGCGCCGAAATTAATACTGACTGGTTCCAGGAAGAGTTTAAAGGAAAACAAATTTTTGACAACTCCGGAAACCTTATTTCCATTACAGTTACCAAACCCGGACAGGAAGCACAGGAAGAACACAGTGTGGATGGAATTTCGGGTGGAACTATTACCAGCAAAGGCCTGGAACAAATGCTGCTGGAAGATTTTAACAGTTACGAAGAGTTCTTAATGAAGAAAAAATCATAGAAAATGAGCGAACCACTATTTTCAAAGAAAAATTTAAAGCTGTTGTCTGATCCACTAAACGACAGCAACCCCATTACTGTGCAGGTATTGGGAATTTGTTCGGCGCTTGCTGTAACAGCACAGCTAAAACCTTCACTGGTTATGGCTGTTTCGGTAATGGCCGTTATGGGATTCTCCAATGTAATTATTTCACTTTTACGCAATACCATTCCCAATCGCATACGAATTATCGTTCAGTTGGTGGTTATCGCCTCGCTGGTAATTTTGGTTGACCAGGTGCTGAAAGCCTACGTTTACGACGTGAGCAAACAGCTTTCGGTTTTTGTGGGCTTAATTATTACCAACTGTATTATTATGGGCCGGCTCGAAGCGTTTGCACTGGGTAACCGTCCCTGGCCGTCGTTTCTCGATGGAATTGGTAATGCAGCAGGTTATGGTGTAATTCTGATAATTGTAGGATTTGCCCGCGAGTTGTTTGGATCTGGCTCAGTATTCGGTTTACAGCTTATACCAGACAGTTGGTACATTGCCAACGGAGGATTTTACGAAAATAACGGTATGATGATTTTGCCTCCCATGGCACTTATTACCGTTGGAATAATTATTTGGATTCAGCGCAGTCGTAACCGCAAGTTAATTGAAGATTAACTTCAAAAAAAGAAATCGTTATGGAAAACCTGATTAATATATTTATCAAATCGATTTTCATAGAGAACATGGTTTTTGCCTACTTCCTGGGCATGTGTTCCTACCTGGCTGTATCAAAAACAGTTAAAACAGCCACCGGCCTTGGTATTGCGGTTATTTTTGTATTGGCAATCACTGTTCCGGTTGATTTTTTGCTTGAAAACTATGTGCTAAAAGAAGGTGCACTTACCTGGCTTAGCCCAACTTTTGCCGACGTTGACCTCAGTTTTCTGTCGTTTATCATGTTCATTGCAGTAATTGCTTCCATGGTTCAACTGGTAGAAATGATTGTGGAAAAATTCGCACCTGTACTTTACACGCAGTTGGGTATTTTCCTTCCGCTAATTGCAGTAAACTGTGCTATTTTAGGCGGATCGCTGTTTATGCAGCAAAAAGCTTTCTTAAACATTGGCGAAGCTACTGTTTATGGCCTCGGTTCTGGTGTCGGCTGGTTTCTGGCTATTGTGGGAATTGCAGCCATTCGGGAAAAAATTCAATACTCAAATGTACCGGCTCCGTTGCGCGGACTGGGGATTACATTTATTGTTACCGGCCTTATGGGATTGGCTTTTATGGGTTTTATGGGAATTAAATTGTAAAATAAAATACATTTTCAATGCTTTTGCTTTCAACACAAACTACTGTTGTAATTGCCAGTGTGGCAGTGTTTCTTGGGGTTATTGTACTGCTGGTTGCTATTTTGCTTTTTGCCAAGAAAAAGCTGACTCCATCAGGAGAGGTAAAAATTAAAATTAATGAAGGAGAGCGAGAGATTGTAACCGAGCCCGGAAACACCTTGCTTTCCACATTAAGCAACAATAAAATTTTGCTTCCTTCTGCCTGCGGTGGTGGCGGAACCTGTGCCATGTGCCGTTGCCAGATTCTGGAAGGCGGTGGTTCAATTTTACCTACCGAAACCGACTTCTTCACCCGAAAAGAACAGAATGAAAAATGGAGGTTAGCCTGCCAGGTAAAGGTGAAAGAAGACCTTACAATACAAATTCCGCAGGAAGTGCTGGGCGTAAAAAAATGGGAATGTGAAGTGGTTTCCAATAAAAACGTTGCGACGTTTATTAAAGAATTTGTGGTTAAACTACCTGAAGGCGAAAACCTCAATTTCAAGTCGGGGGGATATATTCAAATCGATGTTCCGAAAATTGAAGTGGATTTTAAAAACATTGAAGTGGACAAAAAATTCCGCGACGAATGGGAAAAATTCGGTATGTTCGATTTACAAATGAAAAACCCGGAACCTACATTCCGTGCCTATTCCATGGCAAACCACCCCGCTGAAGGAGACATTATTATGCTGAACATACGTATTGCCACTCCTCCCTGGGACCGTGCCAATAACGCATTTAAAAAAGTTAACCCGGGTATTTGTTCGTCTTATATTTTTTCAAGAAAACCCGGAGATAAAGTAACAATTTCAGGCCCTTACGGAGAGTTTTTCCTGAATGACAATGACAACGAAATGATGTTTATTGGCGGTGGTGCCGGCATGGCGCCCATGCGTTCGCATCTGTTCCACCTATTCCATACGGTTAAGGAGAAAAAGAAAAAAGTTACGTTCTGGTACGGTGCACGGTCGTGGAAAGAAGTTTTCTACTACGATCAGTTCCGTGATATTGAAAAAAATTATGACAACTTTAATTTTCATCTGGCTCTTTCTGAACCCCTTCCGGAAGATAAGTGGGATGGACCAACAGGATTTATTCACCAGGTTATTTACGACAATTACCTCAGCAAACATGAAGAACCAGAAGAAATTGACTATTACCTCTGCGGTCCACCCATGATGAATGATGCTGTTCAAAAAATGCTCTATAACCTTGGCGTTCCGGACGAAAACGTGAAGTTTGACGATTTTGGAAGCTAAATTTGAAGAAGTACAAAGAATTAAGTACAGAGTATTGAGCAGGAAGATTTGAGAATAAAATTATTGATAAAAAGCCATCCTTAATCTGAAGGGTGGCTTTTTATTTGGCCCAGTCGGGAAAAACTGAAATATCGATTCCAAAAACGAGGGTTCCCCAGAAATACATAACAAGCGTAGCTACAATTATTCCGACTATATTCAATAAAATTCCCGCTTTTACCATCTGTTTAATTTTAATTCGGTTTGTGCCAAAAATAATGGCGTTGGGAGGAGTGGCAACCGGAAGCATAAATGCCAGGGAAGCGGCCAAAGTAGCCGGAACCATTAACAACAACGGATTAATATTAATGGTAACAGCCAATCCGCCCAAAATGGGTAAAATCATTTCGGTGGTAGCAACATTCGAAGTAAGTTCGGTGAGAACTGACATCATGGAAACATTGGCCAGCGTAAGTATTACTGGGTCCATTTTACCCAACCCGGCCAATTGCTCTCCAAACCAAACCGACAAACCGGAATCCACAAATCCCTGGGCCAGAGCAAAACCACCTCCAAAAAGAAGTACAATGCCCCAGGGAATGCGGTTAGCGGTTTCCCAATTCATTAACCGCTCACCTTTTTCAGTTTTAGAGGGAATAATAAATAAGAGCAATGCCATAAAAATAGCCACAGTGCCATCGTTTATAAAAGACGGCGTTTGGAACAACTGCGACCATCCGGGTATTTTAACCGACTGAATTTCGAATCCTGTCCTGAAAATCCAAAGTAATGCTAGTGTGGAAAAAAGCGCGAATACTATTTTTTCTTCAGGTTTGGCGCTGCCCAGCAATTTGTATTCCTTTCTAAAATCATCTAAATGAAGATTTTCCCAATTTTTCTTTGGCCTGAACATAAAATATAACAGTGCCCAGGCAGCAAAAAAAATTAAAATGGTGACTGGCAATGCAAATACAAACCAATCGGCAAAAGAAATCTCTTCCATTTCAGGAAATAGAATACTCGCAATCCGTGCAAACGACAGATTGGGTGGTGTACCAACCAAAGTGGCTATTCCGCCAATTGAGGCTGAGTAAGCAATGGAAAGTAACAACCCCGCTGAATATCTTCTGGTAGCTTTTCTCCCAAGATTTTCCTCCAGTTTCAAAATAATGGAGAGCGCAATGGGAACCATCATCATGGCTGTGGCTGTATTCGACATCCACATCGACAAAAAAGAAGTGGCCAGCATAAAACCCAATAATATCCGGCCTGGGCTAATTCCGAACAAAATAAGAATTCTGAGCGCAATTCGGCGATGCAAATTCCAGCGTTCCATGGCAAATGCCATTATAAACCCTCCAATAAACAAAAAAATGAGATGGTTAAAATACATGGCAGAAACCGTTTTTCCGTCAACAACACCGAATAATGGGAAAAGTGCAACCGGAATGAGCGCTGTTGCTGCAAGCGGAATGGCTTCTGTAATCCACCAAATGGCCATTAAAAGCGCAATGGCAAAGGTGTAGGTTACTTTTTTATTCTCAGGATCGAGGTCAGCAAATAAAACAATGAGCAAACTTATTACCGGCGCTACTATTAACATGATCCTTTGCAGCCGGGAGGTTTTTTTCTTCACAGGTTTTGACATGCAATTCGTATTAGTTTCTTAAAATTCGGATAATATTCGAAAAAACATGCTTCTAAAGTAACAAAAGAATTTTCGTAACTTTGAAAAAAAGCATAAAAATGCAGGAAGCACGTTTTTATCAAAAAGCTGAAGACCATGTGACAAAATGCCTTCTTTGTCCCTGGTATTGCGAATTAAAACCCGGACAAACCGGAATTTGCAAAGTGCGCGAAAATATTGATGGATTGCTTGTTACGCATGTTTACAATCAGGTGGCAGCATTGGGAACAGATCCCATCGAAAAAAAACCGTTGTATCATTTTTTCCCGGGGAAAAATATTCTTTCCATCGGCGAAGTAGGGTGTAATCTGTATTGTTCTTTCTGCCAGAACCATAAAATATCGCAATGCTTTGCAAAGGAATTCAACGATTTTCATGCGGTAACTTCAGAACAGATTTTAAAAACAGCTATGAAAACCAAAAATAACATTGGAGTTGCCTACACTTACAATGAGCCTTTTACCTTTTATGAGTTTATGGTTGACACAGCTAAACTGGTAAAAGAAAAAAATATGAAAAATGTGGTTGTATCAAACGGATACATTAATCCGCAACCTTTAAAACAGATACTTCCCTTAATAGATGCCTTTAATATTGATTTAAAAGCGTTCGACAATGATTTTTACAAAACCTTTACCAGGGGAAAACTCGAACCGGTTTTGGAAACTTTGAAAATAATCGCGGCGCATGGAAATCATCTTGAAATTACAAACCTGGTTATTCCTGGTTTGAACGACAATGACAAAAAATTTGAAGAAATGATAAAATGGATTGCCGGAGAATTAGGTCCGCACATTCCTCTTCATTTGTCGCGCTATTTTCCCCAATATAAACTTGTTTTGCCTCCCACACCAGTTGAAACTTTGAATCACCTGTTTTCCGTTGCCAAACAATATCTGTATCACGTTTACCTCGGAAACGTAAACGATGAAGAGCATGCAACAACCCGATGCCCGAATTGCCATGCATTATTAATTGAACGAAATCATTATCAGACTAAAATTGTACAAAACGGTTTTAAAGGAACCTGCAAAACATGTGGTGCACAAGCCCATGTCATCACTGAATAATTTTCCACTAAAATTTCCTCCGCCCTCCAATAAAACTATAAAGTAAATTTTGTACCTTTTACTCTGATATTATAATTCAATAAAATTTAAATAAAATGACTTACGAAGATTTTACCAACCAGCCTGAATTTCAGCAAATGATGCGCGAAGCTGAAGGATTAAAAGACAAGATTTTTTCAGATGTAATTGACGAAGAAGGCCACCAGTATGTTGACCTGGTTCAGGAAGGCGGAGGTGTTTTGGGAATTGCTCTGGTGGGTTACACCTATATTCTTGAACTTGCCGGAATTCGCTTTTTCCATTTGGCCGGAACCTCTGCCGGAGCCATTAACACCTTGGTACTTGCAGGAATTGATTCCATCGACAAAGAAAAGTCGAAAAAGGTGCTCGATGTTTTGGCCAAACAGGATTTATTTGAGTTTGTTGACGGAGATCCTGCTTTAAAAAATATTGTTCAGCGTGTAATCGACGGAACTCCATTCAAAAGGGTTTTGGGAAAACTGGCCTGGAATTTCAGGAAAGTGAAACAGGCTTTGTTTGTAAACCTTGGATTGAATCCCGGAAAAGCTTTTGAAGAGTGGATTGAAAAAATTCTGATTGAATCGCCCAATAAAATTACAAACATTAAAGACCTTCTTGAAAAAAGGAGCAGTAAATATTACCCTGCCGGCCTTATCAACCGTCGCACAGGAGAAGCAATTACCGACGAAATGGCTTTAACTCATATTATAGCTGCAGATGTTACCACACAATCGAAGGTGTTGTTCCCTAAAATGGGCCATTTGTACTATGGAGAAAAAGTAAATGAAATATCGCCGGCCAAAATGGTTCGCGCTTCCATGTCGGTTCCTTTCTTTTTTGTTCCTTTCGAAATAAAAGATATTCCCAATGCCGGAGAACCGGCTACAGGTGAATGGATTAGACAAACCAATTATTTCGGACCTATTCCTAAAAAAGCAAAATTTGTGGATGGCGGCATGATTTCTAATTTCCCAATCAATGTTTTTCACTCTAAAACCAAAACCATTCCCCGAAAACCCACATTTGGTGTTAAATTAAGCGCCTATCGCGAAATGTTTGCCGATGTGGACGACCTGGGCGGATTTGTTGGGTCGATGATTAGCACCATGCGCCACGACGCCGACAACGAGTTCCTGTTACAAAATCCCGACTTCAGAAAATTGATTTGTTTTATTGATGCCGACAAGGAATTTAACTGGTTAAACTTTAAAATGGAGGACGAAAAGAAAAAGAAATTGTTTTTGCTGGGAGCGAAAAAAGGCCTTGAGTTTATTAAATCATTCGATTGGGAAGGATATAAAAAAGTTCGGGAATAAAATGATGAAACTATTTAAGCCTGAGGTTTTTCAGGGAGATTTAAATAAAAAAAACTATTTCGAAGGATGGTATTTTAAACATGTTGCCAAAAACGGGCAGCATGTTTTTTCATTTATCCCGGGCATTTCGCTGAATAAAACCGACAAACATGCATTTATCCAGTTTATCGATGGAATTTCGGGGCAAACGGCATACGTAAAATATCCGCTTTCGGCATTTCAATATTCAACAAAAAAAATGGAGGTTAATATTGAAAACAACAGGTTTTCCGAAAAAGGAATTGTGCTTCAGATTGACTCACCTGAAATTTCGGTTACTGGGGAAATCAGCTATTCAGAAATGATTAAATTTCCGAAAAGTATGTTTTCTCCCGGAATTATGGGGTGGTACTCATTTGTTCCTTTTATGGAATGTAAACACGGCATTGGTTCGGTTTTGCACCAATTAACCGGAAAACTTGAACTAAACGGCAATGCTGTTGATTTCTCTGATGGCACAGGTTACATCGAAAAAGACTGGGGAACATCCTTCCCTGAATCGTGGATTTGGCTGCACTGCAATACGTTTGACCACCCCAATTGCTCATTCACTTTTTCGGTGGCAAAAATTCCCTGGCTTGGCAGTTTTTTTATCGGGCACATTTGTTTTTTATACCTCAATGGAAAATTTTACCTGTTTGCTACTTATAACAATTCAAAAATCACCAAACTTTCATTTTCAGGAAAAACACTTCAAATTGAAATGCAAAATAAAAAACACAGGTTAAAGGTAACGGCCGTTCAGCAAAACAGTGGAAACTTAAAAGCGCCTGTTACCGGCCAAATGAACCGGATTATTAAAGAAAGTATCGACTCTGAAATAAAACTTGAACTTGCAGATACCAATGGAAAAGTGATTTTTTCAAATCAGGGAAAACACGCCGGAATGGAGCTCATCGAAAAAATTCTTACTTACTTTTAAAACCCGATAAATCAATAATTTTAGTTTACTTTGCATTCAGAAAACAAGATGTTTTTCCCAAACAAGTAAAGAATAAAAATGATTGAATTGAATGAAATTTTCTGAATTAGGCGTACACGACGACATACTCCATGCCATTTCGTACATGGGTTTTAAAAACACAACTCCGATACAGGAGCAAGCGATTCCTGAAATACTTGCAGGAAAAGATATGATTGCCTGCGCCCAAACAGGCACCGGGAAAACGGCAGCATTTGTTATTCCTATTCTCGATTTAATTTTAGAACATCCTGCCGGTGAAACAACTACATTAATTTTAGTTCCCACCCGCGAACTGGCCATGCAAATTGATCAGCAGGTTCAGGGAATTGCATACGGTTTGGGAATTCATTCCATAGCCATTTACGGAGGAAGCGACGGCGACGACTGGGGCCAGCAAAAAAAGGCACTCACCCAGGGTGGCGACATTGTTATTGCCACACCCGGTAAACTTATTGCCCACCTAAACCTGGGATATGTAAAATTTGATACCATAAAATACCTTATTCTCGATGAAGCCGACCGCATGCTCGACATCGGGTTTCATGAAGACATTCTGAAAATCATTTCTTTTTTGCCAAAAAAACGACAAACACTCATGTTTAGCGCAACCATGGCGCCTAAAATCAGAACACTGGCCTCAAAAATTCTGGTTAATCCAAAGGAAATAAACATTTCCATGTCGAAACCGGCTGAAGGAGTTTTGCAGGCAGCTTACCTGTGTTACGAAAACCAAAAGATTGATCTCATTAATCACTTGCTTGCCGATAAACCGGAATATAACAGCATTCTTATTTTTTGTTCCACCAAAGTAAAAGTGAACGAACTGGCCCGGTCGCTGAAAAAAAATAACATGTCGGTTGAACCCATTTCATCTGATTTGGAGCAAACCGATCGGGAAAAAGTACTTCAGGGATTTAAAGCACGCCGAACACGAATTTTGGTTGCAACCGATGTGCTTAGCCGCGGAATCGACATTAAGGAAATTAACCTCATTATCAATTTTGATGTTCCACACGATGCAGAAGACTACGTGCACCGCGTGGGCCGAACTGCCCGTGCCGATGCCACCGGTGTGGCCCTGACTCTGGTGAACGACAAAGACATGGGAAAATTCCAACAGATTGAACAGCTCATTGAGCGGGAAGTAATTAAACTTCCGTTACCTGAAGGTTTGGGTCAGGGCCCAGATTGGAAACCAGGAAAATCATCTGGAAAATTTCGTCGAAAAAAATTCAATAACAGCAAAAAAGGAAAAGACGGAGGAAAAAAATTCAAAAGCCGGCCATCAGGTCAGAAAAACAAATAGCTTCCCAATTAATATTTGCTAATTCTCCATTTTTGGTATTGCCTTCAATTCAAAATATCCTTACCTTTCAAAGCATATATTTTAACCTGCATTATTCATAAATTTTGTTTGTAATGAATGAAATGCAGGTTAATCCCGACTTAGATAGCCTGCCCCGAAGTTGATTCGGGGAAGTTAAACTTTTAAAAAAAGTTTTTACGTAATCTTAGTCGTTGTCGGAGACAGGAATAATTCTTGGATTATTCGGGTTAAGTGAAATTTAAAATTTATGGCATGAAAAAGGTAAAACTCCTTTTATTCATTTTTTTGCTGGCTCCAACCATGAACCAGGTAGTTGCACAAAATGAAACTGACTCAACCTTAGTCAGAATTGAAACCCGCGACGGGAATGAATTTGTTGGCAGAATAACCAGCCAGGATACTGCCAAAGTTGTTCTTTTAACCGAAAATCTTGGAGAAATTTCCATTCTAACCAAAGACATTATTTCTCAAAAAGAAATTTTGCCAAACCAGTATAAGGATGGAGAGCTTTGGTTTCCAAATCCACAGTCAACACGGTATTTTTGGGCTCCCAATGGCTACGGATTAAAAAAAGGAGAAGGATATTACCAAAACATATGGGTACTTTGGAATCAGTTCGCTTATGGAATTACAGATAACTTTTCCATTGGAGCAACAGTTATTCCGCTTTTTTTATTTGGTGGAGGTCCCACACCAGTCTTAATCAACCCGAAATTATCGTTTCCCCTCGAAAAAAATAAATTCAACCTTGGAGCCGGTGCTTTAGCAGGAACAATTTTGGGAGAATCGGATGCAACTTTTGGTATTTTGTATGGGGTTTCAACTTTCGGAACGCCTGATAACAATATAAGTATTGGTTTGGGATATGGTTTTGCAGGAGGTGAATGGGCTTCCAGTCCACTCATTAATTTTTGCGGAATGTTCAGGCTTTCATCCCGGTGGTACTTCCTTTCTGAAAATTACTACATTGGTTTTGCTGAAAGCGGAGGAGGAATAATTAGTGGCGGCGCACGCTGGATTATAAAAAAGGCCGCACTGGACTTTGGGCTGTTCATGCCTGTTGGAGCAGACGCCGGATTGATTGCTATTCCATGGCTCGGTTTTACAATTCCCTTCGGAAATACACACTAATTTTTTAGGTTTTCGATTTTTCAAATGGTATTTTAGCCATCAGAATTAAAAAAATTATGCCATGCTGAAAAGAATTGGTTTTCTTGCGGTAATCCTGTTTTCCTTTTCCTGCAACGCGCAATCCAAAACAGAATTAAAAACAGGTGCCGAACAACCGGAAAACTACATCTATCTACTTCAAAATAAAAAAGTTGGATTGGTAGTAAACCATACCTCGCTTGTTGGAGAAGTTCATCTTATCGATTTTTTACGGGCACAAAACATTGAAGTGGTTAAAATATTCGCTCCCGAGCATGGGTTCCGGGGCGATGCTTCGGCGGGCGAATTAATTAAAGACGGTGTTGACAGTAAAACAGGCGTTCCGGTGGTTTCACTCTACGGCGATACGCGCAAACCTTTGCCGGAACATTTGGCCGATCTCGATTTGCTTATTTTTGACATTCAGGATGTGGGATGCAGGTTTTACACTTACATTTCAACGCTTCACCTTGTAATGGAAGCCTGTGCTGAAAACAATAAACCGCTCGTTGTTTTCGACCGGCCAAACCCCAATGGCGATTATGTTGCAGGTCCGATACTGAAAACTGAATATAAGTCGTTTGTGGGAATGCACCCCATCGCTCTTGTTCATGGATGTACCGTTGGCGAACTGGCTCAAATGATTAATGGTGAAAAATGGCTGGAAAATGAGAAACGGTGTGAGCTTACAATAATTCCAGTGGCCAATTATTCGCATCAGATGGCTTATTCCCTGCCCGTTGCGCCATCGCCTAATCTACCCAACGATTTGGCAGTACGGCTCTATCCTTCCCTCTGTTTTTTCGAAGCAACCAGCGTAAGTGTTGGGCGTGGTACCGATTTTCCTTTTCAGGTATTGGGTGGGTTAAAACCAGAACTGGGAGATTTCAGCTTTACTCCCCGAAGTATTCCTAACGCAGCCCTAAAACCGCTCAACGAGGGAAAAGTTTGTTATGGTGCTGATTTAAGACAACTCGAAGAAGTACCACAATTTACACTGAAATTCTTTCTTGATTTTTACCAGAAGTATGAGAACGAAGAAGAATTTCTTACCCGCGAACGCTGGTTAAACCTGCTTGCCGGAACAGATAAACTCATTCAGCAAATCAGGCAAGGGCTTTCCGAGGCAGAAATTGTACAAAGCTGGCAGCCCGAACTGGAAAAATATAAACGAATAAGAAAAAAATATTTACTCTATCCCGATTTTGAATAGTTATGAATCCCTACCTCGTTCTAAGTCTTGTATTAGGTTATTTTTTAGTATTGGTTGGCATATCCTGGCTTACCTCGCGAGATGCTGATACCCAGGCATTTTTTACAGCCAACCGAAAATCGCCCTGGTTCCTTGTTGCCTTTGGCATGGTTGGGGCAACTCTTTCGGGAGTAACGTTTATTTCTGTACCCGGCGAAGTGGGCAATTCAGCTTTTTCCTATTTGCAATTTATTTTTGGAAACATTGTCGGGTACTGGCTTGTGGCTGGAATTTTACTCCCGCTCTATTACAGGCTCAACCTGGTTTCCATCTATTCGTTTCTAGACCAGCGTTTCGGAAATTCATCCTACAAAACCGGTTCGTTTTTCTTCCTTATTTCAAAACTTATTGGCGCTGCATTTCGGTTGTATTTGGTAGCTACGGTATTGCAAATTGCATTTTTCGATACGTTCAATATTCCCTTTTCAATAACTGTTTTGGTTACTATTGCCCTAATATGGGTTTACACGTTTAAAGGCGGAATAAAAACCATAGTTTGGACAGATACACTGCAAACTCTTTTTCTGGTGAGTGCCGTAATATTTACCATCATATCAATAAGCCGCTCACTTAATCTCGATTTTTTTTCACTTGCTGAACGAATTTCTGCTGAACCAACTTCGAAAATATTCTTTTGGGACTGGCGCAGTGGGAATAATTTTTTCAAGCAATTTTTTGCCGGAATGTTTATAACCATTGTTATGGTTGGGATGGACCAGGACATGATGCAAAAAAACCTAACTTGTAAAAACAAAAAAGAGGCGCAAAAAAACATGGTAGTTTTCAGTTTATCGTTTTTGGCGGCTGTTTTTCTTTTCCTTTGCCTGGGGGTTTTACTGTATATTTTTGCCCATGAAACCGGTATTCAAATTCCTGAAAATACGGATGACTTGTATCCGTTAATTGCACTGAACCATTTAAGTTTAGCGGTTGGCATTGCATTTCTGTTGGGAATTACTGCGGCAGCATATTCCAGTGCCGACTCGGCACTAACTGCGCTGACCACCTCATTTAGTGTTGATTTCTTAAAAATTGATAAATACGAAGAGACACAAAGAAGACGCATTAAAAAAAGGGCACACCTGCTGTTTTCCGTTTTACTGGCAGCAATAATTTTGGTGTTCAGGGCCATCAGCAACGAAAGTGTGGTAGTTGCAGTTTTTACAGTGGCTGGTTATACCTATGGGCCAATTCTGGGTTTGTTTGTGTTTGGCATGTACACCAAAAAAAATATTAAAGATAAATGGGTTCCGGTTGTAGCAATAATTTCACCCGTTTTGTGCTATGTTATTTCTGTCTATTCTGAAGTACTTTTTCACGGGTACAAATTCGGATTTGAACTTTTAATCCTAAACGGCTTATTAACATGTTTAGGATTGTGGGTCATTTCAAAAAAATGAATTAAAATATGAATAGTTGCAAATAAATGTTAAATTTTGTAAATTGATTTGTTATATTTGCAGAATAAGATGGCATAAAATCCGTTGTAGCATTAAAAACTGGGGAATTGAAAAGGTATCTGCTTCAAATATTGCTTGTGGCTTTCGTGGCTTTTTCGCTGTTTTCATGCGAAGATGAGGGATATTTGAATTCACCCGATGCACAACTTAGGTTTTCTGTTGATACGGTAATGTTTGATACCATTTTCACGACCATTGGTTCAACAACTCAAAATCTGAAAATATACAATCCTTACGACGAAAATATTCTTATTGGCCGTATTCGGGTTGCCGGAGGCGAATTTTCAAATTTCAGGCTGAATGTAAACGGAGAATCTTCCAATGAAGTTTATGAAGTAGAAGTACCTGCGCGCGATAGTATTTTTATTTTTGTGGAAGTTACCATTGATCCAAATGGACAAAACCTGCCCATGGTTGTTCAGGATTCAATAGAATTTACAACCAATACAACCCGGCAAAACATTAAACTGATTGCCTATGGTCAGGATTTTAAACTGATTAAAAGCGAAAACATTGGCACAACAACCTGGACTGCAGAAAAGCCTTACCTGGTTTACGATTATGCTTATGTTGACAGCACTTCAACTTTAACCATTGAGCCAGGTACCAGAATTTATTTTCACAAAGATGCTGGACTTTATGTAAGGGGAAATGTGATTGCAGAGGGGAATTTTCAAAACCAGATACTTTTTACTGCTGACAGGCTCGAAGATACTTACAAAAACATACCAGACCAGTGGAACGGAATTATTCTCTTTTCGGGCAGCCACGATAATGTATTCAATTTCACCAACATTAAAAATGCGAATATTGGATTGCAGGTAGGAACAATTGAAGATGAAGGTTACGCCACGCTCGAACTTTCAAACTCAAAAATTGAAAACATGGCCTATGCCGGATTATTTGCCATGAAATCAAAAATTTCGGGGTACAACAACGTAATTGCAAATTGCGGTTTCTATGCTGCTGCATTGCTGGTTGGCGGAGAATATGAATTTTACCATACCACCATTGCCAATTACTGGGGTGGATATACTTCACGGGTGCGAAAAACGGCGTCATTGGTACTTTCCAACGCATTGGTCATTGAATCGGCAGATGGTTCAAAAGTGACACATACCGGAGATTTGGAAAAGGCATTTTTTGGAAACAGCATTATTTACGGGAATAACCAGATGGAAATAGAATTGGGCAAAAACGAAGAAAAAGCCTTTAATTATTTCTTTGACCATTGTATTATACAGGTTCCCGACACATTTAATACCTCAAATAAAGACCATTACAAAAATGTATGGAAAGGCGAAGAATTCAATCCACTGTTTATGGATCCGTATGATGATTATATTTATGAATTGGATACCCTCTCGGCTGCAAAAGACATCGGAAATCCTGATTATGGCAAATTATTCCCCACGGATATTCTGAATAAAGACCGACTTTCTGACGACGGCCCCGACCTTGGCGCTTATGAGCGAATTGAAAAAAAGGATGAAAAATAAAGTTTTCCTGTTTTGCCTGTTTATTCTTTTCGCTGGCAAAACTTTTCCGCAACAACATTCAAACGAAACAACTATTCTCTTTTACAATGTTGAAAATCTTTTCGATTTAAAAGATAATCCCGAAACAAATGATGATGAATTTACTCCGAACGGAGACCGGCGATGGACATTCAATAGATTTAACAAGAAACTTCAGAATATTTCAAAAGTAATATTAAGCTCATCAGGATGGAATCCGCCTAAACTTGTGGCACTTTGCGAGATTGAAAACCGCTTTGTGCTGGAAAAGTTAATCAGCGAAACACCATTAAAATCTTTTCCCTATAAAATCATTCACAAAGAATCGCTAGATTTTAGGGGAATTGATGTTGGGCTTTTATATAATGAAAATGAATTCTATCCACTGGAGTACAAATATATACCATTGCAGCTTGACAATGATTCGGTGTTGAATTCAAGGGAAATTTTGTATGTTTCAGGTATTGTAAACAAAACTGATACCTTGCATATTTTCGTCAATCACTGGCCTTCGAGGTATTCGGGGCTGCTTGAAAGTCAGTTACATAGAAATCTTGCAGCACATATTTTACGATCTGAATTTGAAATTCTGCAAAAAAAGCACAAAAAACCCAACATTGTAATTGTTGGCGATTTTAACGACCAGCCTTCTGATGAAAGCGTTTCTATTCATCTGGGTGCCGAAGAATATTCAGAGAAAAACCTTGATTATAATGAAACCCAAATTTACAATCTTTCCTATTCGTGGATGAATCAGGAACCGGGGACTTTGAAATACCAGTCGCAATGGTCTGTTTTTGACCAGATAATGGTTTCAGGAAATTTACTGAAAAGCGAAAATAATATGTTTACCCGGCCGGAGTGGGCAAAAATCGTTCAATTACCTTTTCTCCTGGAAAAAGATGAACGATATGGCGGAATAAAAACAAACCGAACATACATTGGATTTCGTTACAATGGAGGATTTAGCGACCATTTGCCAGTTTTGTTAAAATTGCAAAACAATCCTTAATATACGGGTGTCAAACCCAGTTCCTCAGCCTTTTTCAGCATAAAAGCAAATGCTTCGTCATAGTTATTCCTTATCTCCCCATCGAGGATGGCCTCTTTAATCGCATCTTTAATCAGACCAACTTCGCGACTGGGCGACAGGCCAAATTTTTCCATAATTAACTCACCCGAAATGGGAGGCTGAAAATTTCGAATGGCGTCCTTTTCCTCAATCTCTCTGAGCTTCCGGCGCACAATTTTAAAATTTTTCATGTAACGCTTTACCTTCTCCGGATTTTTGGAGGTGATATCAGCTTCGCATAAAGTCATCAGATCGTCAATATCATCGCCGGCTTCAAAAAGCAAACGCCGAACAGCAGAATCAGATACTTCCTCTTCTGAGAGAACAATGGGTCGCATGTGTAACTTTACCATTTTCTGAACATACTTCATTTTCTCGTTGAGTGGAAGTTTTAATCTGCGGAAAATTTTGGGAATCATTTTAACTCCTACAAAATTATGGGCATGAAAAGTCCAGCCCTGCCCTTCTATAAATTTTTTGGTAGCTGGTTTGGCAATGTCGTGCAACAATGCCGACCACCGTAACCAAAGATTATCAGTATGCGGAACAATGCGATCGAGCACTTCAAGTGTATGGTAAAAATTATCCTTATGTCCGGTTCCTTTTACTATATCAACTCCCTTCATCTGTTGTAATTCGGGGAAAATAATGTTTAACAATCCAGTCTCGTCCAGTAATTTAAACCCAACAGAGGGTTTTTTTGCCATCATAATTTTATTCAGCTCATCAGCAATCCGCTCAGATGAAACGATTTTTATTCGATCACGGTTTGCTGCAATGGCCTGCAGTGTAGTTGCTTCAATTTCAAAATCCAGTTGGGTAGAGAATCTGATGGCACGCATCATTCGCAACGGATCATCCGAAAATGTAATATTGGGATCGAGCGGAGTCCGGATAATTTTTTCTTCCATGTCTTTCAACCCGTTAAATGGATCTGAAAGTTCCCCAAAATTTTCTTTGTTTAAACTTAGAGCCAACGCATTAATGGTAAAATCACGGCGGTTTTGATCATCTTCAAGCGTACCATTTTCCACAATTGGTTTTCGTGAATCGCTGCGGTAAGATTCCTTGCGGGCTCCAACAAACTCAATTTCGAAATTGCGGTATTTTAATTGAGCTGTACCGAAATTCTTAAAAACAGTAACATTAGGTCTTGGTTTTAAATTTCGGGCAATATGTTCAGCCAGTTCAATACCACTACCCAAAGTTACAATATCAATGTCCTTGGAACGCCTGTTCAGGAACAAATCCCGCACGTAACCTCCTATCACATAGGTTTCCTGGCCTATTTGTTCAGCACCATTAGCTATATATTCAAATATTTTATCTTTTAGTTTATGCTTCATTTTTCTGACAAAAAAGTATTCAAAAAAAAAATTTCCTGACAGTCCGGGAAAAAATCGTGACAAAATTACAATTATTTGAGGGAAACCCAGTTCTATTTTTCATTCAGATAAAATGGTATTATCTTTGTATTTTGGATATCGACAAATTTAGATATGTAAATCTTTAAATTTAATAAATATGTTGGAACACTTAACAAAAGAGACATTCAAAGAAAAAGTATTTAACTTTGAAGTGAACAAAGATTGGAAATACGAAGGTTCAGTACCTTGTATGATAGATTTTTATGCTGACTGGTGCGGTCCATGCAAAATGGTTGCCCCCGTTTTGGAAGAACTGCAGAAAGAGTATGGCGACAAGCTTGTAATTTATAAAGTTGACACAGAACAGGAACAGGAATTGGCAGGCATGTTTGGTATTCAGAGTATCCCTTCATTACTGTTTGTTCCGGTTGACGGTCAACCACAAATGGCCATGGGAGCGCTTCCTAAAGCCACTTTCGAACAGGCTATTTCAGATGTGCTGAAAGTTGAAAAATCTTCAGTAAACTAAAGAAAATCGAGCACTTTTTCGAGGTGAATTCCGCGGGAGCCTTTTATTAGAACAGATCCTTTTTTAACAGGATTCTGAGCAAAATAATTGCAAAGCGCGGATACATCAGGAAAAGTATAATACGAAGAACTTTGGGCTGCTTCCTTAAAAACCGGCCCAACAAGAAACACCGCTTCAAAGGGGTGTTTTTTTGTTTGTTCCAAAATGGAAATATGCTCTTTTAATGCCTGGTCGCCCAGTTCAAGCATATCACCCATAATCAGAAACCGGGGTTGCTGAAAGGCAGATACAAAACTTTCGATGGATGCCTGCATGCTGGTAGGATTGGCATTGTATGCATCCATTATTATTTGCAGCCCGCTTTTTTCAATAAGTTGTGACCGATTATTTTTAGGTCGGTAGTTTTTTATTGCTGACTGAATTTTTAGCGGGTCAACCTGAAAATAATTCCCAATGCAGGCTGCGGCCATCAAATTTTCGAAATTGTAATGCCCGGTTAGTTGAGTATTCAAATAAATGGCACCTTTGGGAAAATTCAATTTGGCATGAAGATAGGGAGGTGAAGAAACCGGTTCTCCGGTAAAATCGGCACTTGTTTTTCCAAAACTTACTGTCCGGGAATAATCACCAATCAATTCTTGTAATATAATATTATCGTTATTATAAAAAATAGTGCCGCCTTTTCTTTTCAAATGCTCATATAATTCGGCTTTTGTTTTTTTTATTGTTTCAAATGAACCAAATCCCTCGAGGTGGGCCCGGCCAATATTCGTAATTATACCTAAATCAGGGTCAGCAATGGCGCAAAGCTCGCCAATTTCAAACGGGTGATTCGCACCCATTTCCACAACTCCTATTTCAGTACTTTTATTCATAGTAAGGAGTGTTAGTGGTACGCCGATGTGATTATTCAGATTTCCCTGTGTAAATGCCACCTGGTATTTTTCACTTAAAACGGTTGAGATAAGTTCTTTTGTAGTTGTTTTTCCGTTTGAACCCGTAATACCGAGAATTGGTATTCCCAGTTTTCTCCGGTGAAATAGTGCTAATTCCTGCAAAGTTTGAAGAACATTTTCTACCAAAATTGTTTTTTCTGAATTATGGTATTCCTGTTCATCTACAAAAGCAAAAGCAGCTCCCTTATTCAGTGCATCATGGGCAAATTTGTTTCCGTTGAAATTTTCACCTTTCAAAGCAAAAAACAGACAACCTTTTTCAATTTTCCTGCTGTTGGTAATTACGTTCGGGTGTGCTTCGAAAAGTTTATAGATTTGGTCAATAGTCATAGTCTAAAATAAAAAACCTCATTTACCCGAGGCAAATGAGGTTCAGTTAAACATTCAATTCATATTAAAATCCTTCAGGACTTCCAACGCGAGTCATGGCACAACGGAATCCTAAATCGTTCTGAGCTTTGGATTGTTCAAGATATCTTCTGGTTCCGGGAACAAGCCAGTATGGACGGTCTCTCCATGAACCTCCTTTGTAAACCCTAACTTCGTCGCTAATTAAGGAGGAAAAATAACCAGGTCTGTCATCCTGAATGTACATATCATCAGTAGATCTTCCTTCCACTTCATTCCAGTCTCCGGTTTCAATTAATTGAGAATTGGCACTTCCATCGAGATAATTTCGGTAATCGGCAATAGTGTCCCGCACCAGTTCTCCGTACTGATCCCGAACATATCCTCCATCAGGTCCACGGCGGTATTCTGTTACCACATTACCTCTGAAAGGCTGGAATTCTTCCACATCAAGAAATGAGAGCGGACGATAAACATCAGCCACCCATTCGTTAACATTACCTGCCATACAATATAATCCATAATCGTTCGGATCGTAGGAAAATACCGGAGCGGTTACGTCGGCGTTATCGTTCAAAGCGCCAGCCATCCCCATCATGTCACCACGGCCTCTTACAAAGTTGGCTTTCAAACGACCTTTTTCTTTGCGGCTATCCTCTCTGAGATAAGCTCCGTTCCATGGGTAAATTCTGCGATCGGTGAGGAGTTCTCCGTCGGTATTACCAATTAGTCCGTAAGCTGCGTATTCCCATTCTGCTTCGGTGGGCAGGCGGTAATTTGGAAGCATCAGTCCGTCTTCCCATCTAACCCTGCGTGAAGTACCGTCAGGATTTTCCTGAGGATCTTCTCCTGCAGTTCCATCATATAATCCGGTCAAATATGTGTCTGTGGTAAAAACATTTTCACCAGACTGAGCATTGTCGTGCTGAAGAATTCCTCGTGAAACCAGAATTTGTTCATTTACCCTGTCAGTCCTCCAATCGCAATAGGCTTCGGCCTGTTCCCATGTAACACCAACAACAGGATAATCGGTATAAGCCGGGTGCCTGAAGTAGTTATTGACATAAGGTTCGTTGTATGCAAGTTCACTTCTCCACAAAGTAGTATCGGGAAGTGCTGCATTCAGTTTTTGCCTGTCGCCGGGGTAAACTCTGCCCAACCAGTGAATATATTCACGGTAGTCCTGGTTTGAAACTTCAGTTTCGTCCATATAAAATGAGGCAACAGTAACCCTGCGCGGATGGTTGTCCCATTTGTACAACACATCTTCTTCAACACGGCCCATAGTAAAAGTACCACCCTGAATAAAAACGAGCCCTGGCCCTGGTTCTTGTTCATAACCAGATATATGAGGGATATTTCCCGTTTCCTCGGCATTATATTCCCATCCGGTAGTACGCGAAGATTCACCACTTCCGCCACCTCCAAAAAGTCCACATCCTGACACAAAGGCGGCTAAAAACAGTAACAATAACGTCCTTAGCTTCATCAAATTAGTGTTTTTCATTTTTTTCCAATTGTCACAAATATAACTGATTTGTTGAATTCTTATTGTTTTGCAATATTATAATTTTTCACGTTTTATAAACCTTGTGGTTATATTTGCCTGTTATTTGACAAAAATAATTGTTTTATTGTAAATGATTGCACCTGCAATAATTATTTTCGGAAGGCGTTTTAAAGTTGTTTAATAGTGTTGATTCGTAATGAATAAATATATCATTCTGCTGCTGATTTTATTTACCGGTTTTACTCCTACCGATATCCGTAGGGAAATAATCACCCTCGAATGGGAAATTTCTGATGCTGTTGAAAACAAACTGGGGCAGACATTTCCTGATGCAGGGTATGCGTTTCCCGGTTCGCAGGTACCCATTTTTTTTAAATCATTTCCAGTTGAAAACCATGAACAGAATTTTCAATTCGTTCTGGAAAATCCGCAATATGAAGAAATCGAATCGCACCAATTGAATTCACATTTTCACGAAATTCCAGAGGAATTTCAAATTAAACAAAACCGGCTGAAATCGGGAGAAAACAAAAAAATTGAAATTCAAATTCCTGCCATTATTCGCAAAGGAGAAAAAATCTTAAAACTGAACCAGTTTGCATTAAAACAAATCCCTCAGCAATTAAAATCGGCACAAATTAATTCCCATGAATGGAAAAATGAATCGGTTTTAAAGGAGGGCAAGTGGGTTAAAATCAGAATTTCGGAAAAAGGGATTTACAAAATTCCATATTCTAAACTTACGGAATACGGATTTACAAATCCCTCGCAGGTTAAGGTATTTGGTGCAGGAGGAATAATTCTTTCTGAAGATCCAGGTAAAATTGATTATGACGATTTGCCACAGGTTGCAGTTTGGCACGGAAAAAACAATGGAGCCGACTGCCTGTTTTTTTATGCTCCCGGAACTGTGGAGTGGAATCCTTCATCAACAGGAGATTTTTTCGATCACAGGTTAAATTCCTATACCCAAAAGGGTCATTTCTTTTTAAGCGAAAACGGAGGTTCGCAAAAAAATATTCAGGTTTTGCCTGTTATTGAAGATTCACCAACTCATTCAATTTCCTCTTTTAATGCATTTCAAATTTATAAAACTGAAAAAATTAATCTGATTCATTCAGGAAAGCAATGGTTCAGCGATAAATTTATAAACGGTACAAATAAAGATTACAGTTTTGAACTTCAAGACATTGAAAACGCTTCAGATATTTATATCAGGGTAAATGCAGCAGCACGATCATCTTCCAGCTCTGAAATGCCAGTGAGTGCCAACCAGACCAACCTCGGAAAAATTAATTTTTCGCAAGTGAACACAGCCGATAATGCAAGTTTGTTTGCAGACGGACGTTCAGAACGATTTACCTTTCCTGCGCAAGCTGAAAATCTCGATTTAAAAGTACAGTTTTTCGGAAGTGGCTCAAGTCCGGAAGCCTGGCTCGATTTTATTGAAATCAATTACATCAGAAAACTCAAAACGAACAACGAATTGTTGTTTTTCCGCGATAAAAAATCGGTAGGGCAAAATAACATCCTGGAATTTGCAATAGAGACCGGGACATCAGACCTCAAAGTTTGGGATGTTACCGATGCTTTTAATGTTCAGGAAATTCCAACACAAATTAACAACAATAAAGCAACAGGAAAAAGACCGGCTGATTCATTAAAAGAATATGTGGCATTTAGCCCGAATGGAAATTTTCCGGAACCTGAATTGGTTGGCGGGGTGGAGAATCAAAATCTCCATGGAATTAGCACTCCCGAGTTTCTAATCATTTCGCACCCAATATTTTTAACACAGGCCAATCAACTGGCTGATTTTCATCGTACACAAGACAATATGAAGGTTGAAGTTGTGGCATCCGACAAAATTTATAACGAGTTCAGTTCGGGGAACAAGGATGCCACCGGGATTCGCAATTTTATTAAAATGTTTTACGACCGAAACGATGGATTAAAGTATGTACTTTTGTTTGGCGACGGAAGTTATGACAATAAAGGAATACTTGAAGGAAGTACCGCTTTCATTCCTACATTTCAGTCAGAAAATTCCCTGAATCCCGTTTATTCATTCGTTACTGACGATTACTTTGTTATGCTTGATGCCGGTGAAAGTGTTTACAGTGGCGCCATTGATTTGGGAATAGGACGAATTCCGGCGTCAACTACCTTTGAGGCTGAAATAGCCATTAAAAAGGTGAACGATTACCACAATCAGCAGGCGTTGGGCAACTGGCGAAACATGGTAAGTTTTATTGCCGACGATGAAGACGGGAACTTGCACATGTCTGATTCCGAAAAACTTGCAAACTACCTCAACGAAAACCACGGCGAATTTATAACCGATAAAATATATTTCGATGCTTATCAGCAAATTACCGGTCCGGGAGGTGAAAGTTATCCTGAAGTTACCGGAGCAATCAACCAGCGGGTAAAAGATGGCGTTCTTGTTCTGAATTACGTGGGACATGCAAACGAACGATTCCTTGCCGATGAAAAAGTGCTGGATATCAGCCACATTAATTCCTGGTCGAATAGTAAACGGCTTTTTATTTTTGTAACGGCAACCTGTGAATTCAGCCGGTTCGATGCAGATGACACTTCGGCTGGAGAATATGTTCTTTTTAACTCCAATGGAGGAGGAATCGGCCTTTTTTCAACAACCCGCCTTGTTTTTGCCTATTCAAATTATTTACTGAGTCGTAGCTTCTACAATTTTGTTTTTGAAAAAAATGAAAGTGGCGAACATTACCGAATGGGAGACATTATGCGGTTGGCAAAAATAAACACCATAAATACCACCAATAAAAGAAATTTTAGTCTTTTAGCCGATCCGGCGCTGAAACTATCTTATCCGCGGCACCGGGTTTTCACCACCACAATTAACGGGCACGATGCCACGCAATCGGCTGACACAGTTGGTGCTATGCAGGCTGTTACTGTTACCGGATATGTGGGAGACGAATCGGGAAATAAACTCAATAATTTTTCGGGTGATATCATTCCAACGGTTTACGATAAAGCTGTAATGATGAGCACCATGGGAAATGCCGGCGAAAGGCCCATGAATTTTAAAGTTCAGGAAAATATTATTTACAAAGGACTTGCCGAGGTAACAAATGGTGATTTCTCTTTTAGTTTTGTCATTCCAAAAGACATTTCATACAGCCTGGGAAAAGGCAAAATAATTTATTATGCACAAAATGAAGAAGTTGATGCCCACGGAGTTTTTGACAATCTTATGATTGGAGGCCCGGGTTCTGAAATTACAGATAACGAAGGCCCGGAAATTGAACTTTTTCTCGATTCACCTGATTTCATTCCTGGTGATAAAGTAAGTAAAAACCCCACACTTCTGGCTTATTTATCCGACGAAAACGGTATAAATACTGCCGGTTCAGGAATTGGACACGATATTACGGCAGTTCTGAATAACGATTATTCCAAGGTAATGGTCCTTAATAATTACTATCAGGCAAATGCCGGAGATTTCACCAGCGGAACCTTAAGTTTTCCGATGAAAGATATTCCGGTAGGAAAAAACAGTTTAAAATTAAAAGCATGGGATGTTGCCAATAATTCAACCGAAGTTGAAATTGAATTTGAAGTAACCGGAGAATTTGAAATATCTAATGTGGCTAATTATCCCAACCCGGTTTCTGATTATACCTTTTTTACTTTCGATCACAACCAGGCTGATGCCACTTTCGAAGTTATTTTTGAAATATTCGACCAAAACGGCAGCCGTATCGACTATTTTACAACACAGGTGGGTTCCAACGGTACAGTCAGCAATCCGGTCAGGTGGGATTTAAATGAAACAAAAATACAAATGCGAAGCGGCATTTATATATTCCGGGTAACTGCCCAGAATTCTGACGGTATAATTACTTCAAATGCAGGAAAATTACTTGTAGCCAGATGAATTTATGAACGAAATGTACTTTTTCAGAAAAACCACCGTTCTCTCATTTTAGATTTAATTGTTGCATCGTTTACTATTCTTATATTTGCAACGCCAATTTTTAAAGAATTATGATCAAATTAGTACGTATTTTACTCGTCATTGCACTTGTTGCAACAACAGCAGAAATAGCCAAAGGGCAAGCCACAACTTCAGGTGCCAATACAATTACAACAGCAGTTCCTTTTCTTTCCATCACTCCCGACTCGCGGGCTGGCGGCATGGGCGATGCCGGTGTTGGAACTACTCCCGATTTAAGTTCGCAACACTGGAACCCGGCAAAATATGCGTTTATGGAAAGCGAAATGGGCGTAAGCCTTTCTTACTCGCCATGGTTGCGTAACCTGGTTGACGATATGAACCTGGCTTACCTGGTAGGCTACAAAAAAATAGACGATGTTCAAACAGTTAGCAGTTCACTCCGCTACTTTTCGCTTGGAGACATCATGTTTACAAGCGAATTTGGGGAATTTATGGGACAACAAAGTCCGAACGAATTTGCCATCGACCTGGGTTATTCCCGTTTGTTATCCGAAGTTTTTTCCGGTTCGGTAACAGTTCGTTACATCCGTTCTGATTTAACCGGAGGACAGTTAATAAACGGAGTAGAATCCAAACCTGGAAATTCCTACGCTGCCGATGTAGCTTTTTATTATTTTAACGAATTCAGGGCAAATCGTCGCGACAACAGTTTTTCAGCCGGAATCAATATTCAGAACATCGGGGCAAAAATTTCATATACCGATGGCGAAGTGAAAGACTTTATTCCCACCATGTTGAAACTGGGAGCAGCCTATACAACAGAACTTGATACATACAACAAATTTACCTTTGCATTTGAAGCCAACAAACTTTTAGTTCCAACTCCACCAAAAGATACCACCCTTTTTGAAGATGGTGCCGTTATTTACCCGGGAGGAATTAATTCTGACAAATCAGTTATTGCCGGTGTATTTTCATCATTTGGCGATGCGCCAGGCGGAATGAAAGAGGAATTGCAGGAAATCAACCTCTCGGCAGGTGTGGAATATTGGTATAACAATCAGTTTGCACTGAGAGCCGGTTATTTCTGGGAACATGAAAACAAAGGAAACAGAAAATTCCTGACTGCAGGTGCAGGTTTCAGAATGAATGTTTTTGCTCTTGATTTCTCTTACTTATTGCCTACCCAACGAAACCATCCGCTGGAAAACACATTGCGTTTTACACTTTCTTTTGATGTAGAAGCCTTTGGAAATCAGCGTTAAAAAATGATTCGAATAGGACAGGGATATGATGTTCACCGCCTTGCCGAAGGAGAAACTTTGTGGCTGGGCGGTATTTTAATTCCACACCACAAAGGAACTGTAGCCCATTCTGACGGCGATGTTCTGATCCACGCCATTTGCGATGCTCTCCTTGGCGCAGTTAATTTGGGCGACATTGGCACTCATTTCCCCGATAATACTGAAAAATTCAAAAACATTGACAGCAAAATTCTGTTAAAAGAAACGTATGCATTGCTAAAAAATGCAGGTTTTGATATTGTAAACATTGACACCACAGTGAGTGCGCAACAACCAAAACTGAAACCGTTTATTCCTGAAATGAAAAAAGTAATGGCTGAAGTTCTTGGGGTTGAAGCCGAACAAATTTCGGTAAAAGCCACTACCACCGAAAAACTGGGATTTGAAGGAAGGGAAGAGGGCATTTCAGCGCTTGCGGTGGTTCTGGTTCAGAAAAAGTAAAAACTATGAAAAACACAAATAAAAAAACGCTGGTGATTGGAGCAAGCACCAAACCAGAGCGTTATTCCAATAAAGCGATTCGAATGTTGCGTGAATATGATCATGAGGTAGTTGCACTGGCTAAACGAACCGGCCACGTTGACGGTGTCAGCATTCAAACCGGGTTTCCCAAAGAAAATGACATTCACACCGTTACCATGTATTTGGGAGCCAAACGCCAACCCGAATATTATGAACAGATTATTAAGTTGAAACCCAAACGGGTAATTTTTAATCCAGGTGCAGAAAACGATGAATTTATAGAAAAACTTGAATCGGCTGGCATTGAAACCGTTGAAAACTGCACACTGGTCATGCTGCGCACTCAACAATTTTAAATTCAGAACATGTTTACAGAAATTCATTCGCTGGAAGAATTCAACACCCTGAAACAGGAAGAATCTGCTCTGCTGGGATATTTTTCTACTGAAGCCTGCAACGTGTGCAAAGTTCTGAAACCCAAAGTAGCGGAATTAATTCAGGAAGAATTTCCAAAGGTAAAACTGGCCTATGTAAAATCGGATATTTTACCAGATGTGGCCGGGCAACACCAGGTTTTTGCCGCACCCACCATCCTCGTATTTTTCGATGGCCGCGAAACCATCCGTAAAAGCCGGAACATTGGAATTGATGAACTTCGAAGAGAAATCAGCCGGCCTTATTCCATGATTTTCTCAGAATAAATTTTCCAAAAGTTTTTCATCTGCCTCATTTGCCAGCGTCACTTTTAACTCCGGATTTTCTTCCATCGCTCGTTCAATGGCGAACCGCGCTGGTTTGTTGCGCGCCCAGCTCCTTCGGGCAATGCCGTTGTTTACATCCCAGTGCAGCATCATTCTCAGGCGTTTTTCAGCTTCTTCCGAACCATCGATGGTAAGTCCGAAGCCGCCGTTAATTACTTCGCCCCACCCTACTCCGCCGCCATTGTGTAACGAAACCCAGGTTGCGCCTCGAAAGCTGTCGCCCACAAAATTCTGCACGGCCATGTCGGCAGTCAGCGCCGATCCATCATAAATATTTGAAGTTTCGCGATAAGGAGAATCGGTACCTGAAACATCGTGATGATCGCGACCCAGAACAATTGGCGCAGAAATTTCTCCTTTTCGGATGGCTTCATTGAATGCCTGTGCGATACGCATTCTGCCGGTGCAGTCAGCGTACAAAATTCTTGCCTGCGAACCCACTACCAGGTTATTTGACCCGGCCTGCCTTATCCAATGCAGGTTGTCTTCCATTTGCAACTTTATTTCTGCCGGAGCTTTTTCTGCCAGTTCAAATAAAACTTCCGCTGCAATCTGATCGGTTTTGGCTAAATCTTTGGCATCTCCTGAAGTACAAACCCAGCGAAACGGGCCAAATCCGTAATCGAAAAATAGCGGCCCCATAATATCCTGAACATACGACGGATAACGAAACCCGCCCTGTTGATCGTAAATTTCGGCTCCGGCCCGGCTTGCTTCCAGCAAAAACGCATTTCCGTAGTCCCAGAAATACATTCCATTCGCCGTTAATTTATTGATTGCAATCACCTGCCGCCGCAGTGATTGGTAAACTTTTTCCTTAAACTCCGCAGGGTTTTCTGCCATCATTTTATTCGACTCCTCAAACGATAAACCAGCCGGATAATACCCGCCGGCAAACGGATTGTGTAACGAAGTCTGGTCAGATCCCAAATCGATCTTTATATTTTTTTCAGCCAGTATCTCCCACAAATCCACTACATTTCCCTGAAACGCCAGCGAAACAGCTTCTTTGTTCTTCCGGGCATTTAGTATTCTTTGAATCAATTTTTCAAGGTCAGTATAAACTTCATCTACCCAGCCTTGTTCATATCGTTTTTGAAGCGCCTGCGTATTGATTTCTGCCACCACGGCAATCATTCCGGCAATAACCGCTGCTTTTGGCTGTGCGCCTGACATTCCGCCCAGTCCGCTTGAAACAAAAATTTTTCCTTCAACTGGCCCGTCGGCATGAAAGCGTGCTGCATTCAATAATGTAATAGTAGTTCCGTGCACAATTCCCTGAGGACCAATGTACATAAATGAACCGGCCGTCATCTGTCCATATTGCGTTACTCCAAGTGCATTGAATTTTTCGTAATCCTCTTTCGATGAATAGTTGGGAACCATCATTCCGTTAGTAACCACAACGCGCGGTGCCTCCGGATGCGAAGGAAACAAACCAAGCGGATGGCCGGAATACATTACCAGCGTTTGGTTATCGGTCATTTCGGCCAGGTATTTCATGGTAAGCAGGTACTGTGCCCAGTTTTGAAACACCGCACCATTTCCACCGTAAGTAATCAACTCGTGTGGATGTTGTGCCACTGCAGGGTCCAGATTATTCTGAATCATCAGCATAATGGAAGCGGCCTGTTTCGTTTGAAAGGGATATTCGTTAATGTGCCGGGCATGCATTTCGTAATTGGGTCTGAACCTGTACATATAAATCCGACCATACTTCTGTAATTCTTCAAAAAAATCGGGTGCCAAAATGTCGTGAAATTTTTGCGGGAAATACCGCAGTGCATTTTTCAGCGCCAGTTTTTTTTCTTCCCGGTTCAAAACATCTTTTCTTATAGGCGCGTGGCTGACCGACAAATCATAAGGGGGATTTTCCGGAAGTTCAGCCGGGATACCTTCCAGAATTGCTTCCCTGAATTCTTCCTTTGTCATTTTTTTCTTTGGTTTATCTTTTGATAGATGAAATACAGCGGCAAATTAGGGCCTTTCCCCGAAAAACGAGATGATATTTCACACATTTTGAAGATATTTGAAAGTTAAACAAATAAAATTAGTTATGAAAAGAGGTACTTTGATTCTTTTGGTCGCAGTGGCAGGCATGTTTCTGTCAAGTTGCGGTTACAATAAAATGGTTGACCTGGAAGAACAGGTTTCTTCGCAATGGTCGCAGGTTGAAAACGTTTACCAACGCCGGGCCGATTTAATTCCCAACCTGGTGAATACAGTCAAGGGTTATGCAGAATTTGAGCAGGAAACACTTACCGGGGTAATTGAGGCGCGTTCGAAAGCCACATCAATAAATATAGATCCAAATAATTTATCGCCGGAAGCCATTGAACAATTCAACCAGGCACAACAAGGACTTTCTTCTGCTTTAAGCCGGTTAATGGTTGTTGTAGAACGTTATCCCGACCTGAAAGCCAATCAGAATTTTCTTGATTTACAGGCACAGCTCGAAGGAACAGAAAACCGGATTACAGTTGAACGCATGAAATTTAACGAAGTAACGCAAACATACAATGCTTACATCCGAAAGTTCCCTCAACTTATTTTTGCGGGAATGCTTGGGTTCGACAAGAAAAACTATTTTGAAGCACGCCAGGGTGCCGATGAACCCCCGGTTGTGGAATTTTAATTCAGTAAAAATGAGTGTCCGGAAATATTTTTCAGAAGAAAATAAATTACAAATTATAAATGCAATACGGGTAGCCGAAAACAATACTTCCGGTGAAATACGTGTGCATATTGAAAAGCATTGTAAAGGCGATGTGCTGGACCGTGCTGCCTACATTTTTGAAAAACTGGAAATGCACAAAACACAATTGCGCAACGGAGTGCTGTTTTACCTGGCTATTGAAGATCATAAATTCGCCATTTTAGGAGATGCCGGAATAAACCAAAAAGTTCCGGAAAATTTCTGGGAAGAAATAAAAGAAGAAATGGCAGAAAAATTCAGGGAAGGAAAATTTACCGAAGGCCTTTCAACCGGAATTAAACAAGCCGGGAAACAATTGAAACAACATTTCCCTTTCCAAAAAGATGATGTAAATGAATTATCAGACGAAATTTCGTTTGGTACAGACAAGGAGGAAAAATGAAAAAAGTACTTATTCTGCTAATTTTACTTGCAGGATTTTCAAGATTACACGCTGAAATACCTGAACGCCCGGTTCCACCTAAACTGGTAAACGATTTTGCCGGAATTTTGGACCAGTCGGAAACCAATAATCTGGAAACAAAACTGGTACAATTTGCACGCGAAACTTCAACCCAGATTGTGGTGGTTACTGTTCCTGATCTGGAAGGTTACGATGCTGCTGATTATGCCTTTCGTTTGGGTGAAAAATGGGGAGTTGGGCAGCAAGGCAAAGACAATGGTTTGGTGATACTTGTGAAACCAAAAACCGGCAATGAACAAGGACGGATTTTTATAGCCACCGGCTACGGTCTGGAAGGTGTTCTGCCAGATGCAGTAGTAAACGGCACCATAATCGATAATGAAATAATTCCATACTTTAAACAAAACAATTACTACCAGGGATTGGAAAGTGGAATCAATGTTATTATGGATATTACCAAGGGAGAATACACTGCTGAATATTATCAGGAAAACTACACCAAAAAAGGCAGTGGAATTCCTATGATTATTATATTAATCTTCTTTTTTATTATCCTACCCATTTTGCGGGGGCGTAAACGCCGGTTTTATTCGCCCGGAAAAAACCTGCCATTTTGGTTAGCTTTAGGAATGTTGTCAGGGAATCATTTACATGGTGGTTCATTCGGTAACTTTTCATCTGGCAGAGGAAGTTTTGGTGGCGGGGGTTTTGGAGGTTTTGGCGGTGGAAGCTTTGGCGGTGGTGGCGCAGGCGGAAGCTGGTAATACAGATTCAAAAAATACCATATAAAAATGGGGTAAGAAATCGATTTCTTACCCCATTTTTTAATTCAAAAAGCCGACTAAAACTTGTAACTGAGGCCAACTCCAAATAACTGTTTGAGTTGAACTCTTCTTCCAGTATTTCCTTCGTCGTCAATCGGAATCAAAATATCGTGATCGTAAATCAGATTGGTAAGCAAATTGGCTGAAAGATAATCGTTGATTTTCATATTCAATGCAATATCCCAGTTTACATCAATGTTTTGCGGGTTATTGAAATAATTGGAAAATAAAGTTAAAGTAGTAGCAAGATCCACATTCTTTACTACAGGTGTTTTAAACTCACTTTTAACGATTGCGCCCATTTCAGCCCGTGCTTTTTTCCCTGGTTCCACGCCAAAAGCTCCGGCAGCCGACAGTTCTTCATCAGTAACAAAAGTAAATTTTCCGGATACCGGGGTAAAAAACAGTGAAAAATTTTCAGATGGCTGGTAATCAAACCCTGTTGCCACAGTTAGATATGCCGGTGCAAAAAGTGTTGATATTTTGTCGGTGGTATTTGGATATTTATACCCGTTGGCAAATTGCGTTAGAAAATTCGCGTAGGTTGAATAGAGCAAGTGTTCATTTTTCATTTGAACACCAAGTTTTGAATTTAACTCCAGTTTGTCGTCAGTTTTTACTGCCTGGTCCTCGTCTTCTTTTAAAAGACCATAACCGGTTTTTAATGTATTGTCCCACTGAATTTTTTCTTTTTGGTAAATGGCGTTCAGGTCGAACAAACCAACACCGGAAACTGAGTTTTTACCGCCACCAATCCAATTGGAAAACGAAATCTGGCTCACATTTACTGATGCCTGACCGGTTACTTTCCAATACGTAGTGTCCTGAGCTTCCTGAGCAATAATTCCTGTAAAGGCAAAAACTGAAAAGAGAAGAATTTTAAATTTTTTCATTGCAATAAATTTTTAAATGAAAAGAAAAAAGCGCAGAAATGTTCCTGCGCTTTCTTAGTATTTTCGAACAAATGTGTTATTCTACTTCAACAACGTTAATATCTTTATCTACCAAAATGCGTCCGCAATATTCGCAAACGATAATTTTTTTGCGGCTGGCAATATCGAGCTGGCGCTGTGGTGGAATTTTATTGAAGCATCCACCGCAAGCATCGCGCTGAATGGTAACCACTGCTAAACCATTACGAGCATTTTTGCGGATTCGTTTAAAAGCGGTAACCAAACGCGGTTCGATAAATGATTCAATTTTTTCTGCTTTGCTTTTCAGTTTTTCTTCTTCAATTCTGGTTTCCTGAGTAATTTCGTCCAGTTCATTCTTCTTCCTGTCCAAATCCTCTTCACGCTCTTTCAGCAGTGTTTTTGAAGAATCAATGGTTTCCTTTTTCTCTTCCATTTCAGCAGTAAACTCCTTGATTCTTTTTTCTGAAAGTTCTATTTCAAGGGTTTGAAATTCAATTTCTTTCGAAAGTGAATCGAACTCGCGGTTATTCCGTACATTATTTTGCTGTTCGGTGTATTTTGCAATTAAAGCCTGCGAATCTTTAATGGCAATTTTTTTATTATTTATGGCGGTTTCGAGGGTTTTAATTTCATCCTCGAGGTTTACCAACCTGGTACGCAACCCTGCAATTTCATCTTCCAGGTCCTGCACTTCAAGCGGTAATTCACCTCTAAGAGTTTTTATTTTATCAACTTCAGAAACCACACTCTGCAATTCATGCAATGCGCGCAGTTTATCTTCAATCGAAATGTCTTTGTCTTCTTGCCTTGGAATTTTTGTATTCATCGCTCGTTAATCTTTAAATTCAACTCAATAAAAATCAAAAGTAAAATACCGGGTTGGTTCTTACCTCCGAAAAACGGACTGCAAATTTAGGGAATTTTTTCGTAAGTAATTCATGAAAAAGTTCTTTAGTAAATTGCTCACTTTCAAAATGGCCCACATCGGCAATCACAATTTTGTTTTCGGCATCAAAAAACTGGTGGTATTTGAAATCACCCGAAACAAAAAAATCAGCCCCGGCAGCAATGGCATGGTTTAATAAAAATGAACCCGCTCCTCCACAAACAGCTACCTTACTCACATTTTTTCCTTTTAGTGCAGTATGTTTAATACAACCGGCGTCAAATGTTTTCTTTAAAATTTTCAAAAATTCTTTTTCTGACAAGGGATTTTCCAACTCCCCAATCATACCCATTCCGGCTTTTTCAAAAGAATTTTCCAGCGGATAAATATCGTAAGCCACCTCTTCATAAGGATGTGATTCAACCAACGCTTTTAAAATTTTATTTTGCAACCAGCCCGGGAATATGGTTTCGAACCTGATCTCTTCTTTATAATGAACCTGTCCTTTTTCACCCACATAAGGATTGGTATTTTCTCCTGCCCTAAAACTTCCGGTTCCTTCGAGATTGTAACCGCAATAATCGTAATTACCAATATGTCCGGCGCCAGCTTCAAAAATCGCAGTTCTCACTTTTTCAACAGATTCCGCAGGAATAAACGTTACAAGTTTTTTTAATTGGCCTGAAACTGGTTGCATCACACGGCAGTTTTTTAAGCCCAGTTTTTCACATATTTTTGTATTCACACCACCGGTAACAGCATCAAGATTGGTGTGTGCGGCAAAAACAGCTACATCATTTTTGATGGCTTTCAGCACCGTACGTTCCACATAGTTTTTGCCGGTCAATTTTTTCAAACCCGAAAAAACAATTGGATGGTGCGCAATAATCAGCCCTGCTTTTTTCTCAATGGCTTCGTCAACAACCGTTTCGGTAACATCTATGGTAACGAGTGCAGAAGAAACCTCAGCCTCCTGATTTCCAACAATTAAACCTGCATTGTCGTAAGATTCCTGCAGCGCCGGAGGTGCAACCGTTTCAAGAAATTGTACTATTTCTTTTATTTTTAGCATATTACGACTCCATTTCATTTCGGATTGCAACCAGTTCTTCTTTTACTTTTTGCAAGCGTTTCACTATTTCCCAATTATCAATAGCAGCCTGCCGGTTGCCTTTTAGCTTTTGCTGAACACCTTTTATGGTCATTCCGCGTTCCTTCACCAAATGATTGATGAACTTAACCGTTTCTATATCATCGTGCGAAAAAAGCCGTGTTCCCTTACTGCTTTTTTTGGGTGAAAGTTCTTCAAAACTGCTTTCCCAATATCTGATAGAAGAAGATGCAACACCAACAATATCAGCAACTTCTCCAATGGAGAAAAAAACCTTTTCTATTATGGGCTTTTTGTAGGGCACGTTTTTTAATCGAGCGTCTGACCAATGTTCGAAGAAATGGCAATCATCCTTTCATACTCCTGGGGAGTGAGATCTTTAAAGTAGAAATATTGCGGATTTACGGCGCTTCCGTTTCTGTGCACTTCATAATGAAGGTGCGGCGCAGTCGAGCCACCGCTGTTTCCCACATATCCGATTACATCTCCGCGTTTCACCTCCTGATTTTGTCTTACATTAAAAGAGTTCAGGTGAGCATAAACTGTTTCGTAACCAAATCCGTGGTCGATTTTTACCACCAGTCCAAATCCGGCACGGCTGCGCTTTGAGCCACTCACTTCCACCACTTTTCCATCGCCGGTAGCATAAACAGGAGTGCCAACCGGTGCGGTGAAATCCATTCCATAATGCATTTTCCGCACTTTATAAATCGGATGAATCCGGTATCCCCAGCCACTGGCCGTGCGTTTTAAATCTTCGTTGGCCACCGGCATAATGGCAGGAATACTTGCCAGCATCTGCTCTTTGTTCAGAGCCATCTCCAAAACCTCATCATAGGATTTAGACTGAATATATGACTCTTTGGCCAGCACATCAATCTTTTTGGCGGTTTCTATTATCAGACTTGAATTGCTCAGATTCTCCAAATGGGAATATTTGTTGGTACCGCCAAAACCTGCCTTTCTTACTGAAGAAGGAATTGGATCTGCTTCAAAAATCACCCTGTAAATATTGTCATCCCGCTGCTGCAACTCGTTTAGTACAGTTTCTATCCGTTCAATATCGCGCGACATTAACTCATACTGGCTAAGCAGTTGCTGGTTTTCCCTTTTCAAAGCTTTTGAACGCGGGGTTTCATAAAAATTCAGAAAAACCACAACCATAATCAATGCCAGTGCCAAACTGCTCGATAAATAGGTAAGTATTTTGCCGAATTTTTCTTTGAACGATATTCCCACTCGTTCGTAACTAAGGGTGTCGGGATTAAATTTGTATTTCTTTTTCGCCATAAAATTCCGGCTATTTTTTTCTGTTTTGAGCAAAATTAATTAAAACACCTAACTTTGCAACAATTTTATAATGATGTGAAATTATTTTCACGCCGCAAAATTAAACAAATAACTTTCATTCAGGCAATTTGTTGTATTGCATTAGAAATTTTTAACAAACGGCAGAAAGATTTATGATGAAACGAACTTCAAAAGAAATAAGAAATGCTTTCCTTGATTTTTTCAAAGAAAAAGAACATCAGATAGTTCAATCGGCGCCAATGGTGGTAAAAGGAGACCCAACTCTCATGTTTACCAACGCCGGAATGAACCAGTTCAAAGACCAGTTTTTGGGAAATGAGCCTGTAAAATGGCCACGTGTTGCTGATACGCAGAAATGCCTGCGTGTTTCTGGAAAACACAACGATTTGGAAGAAGTTGGACTCGACACTTACCATCACACTATGTTCGAAATGCTGGGCAACTGGTCGTTTGGCGACTATTTTAAAAAAGAGGCCATTGACTGGGCCTGGGAATTTTTGGTTGACAGAATGGGTTTACCGGCAGACAGACTTTATGCAACCGTTTTTGAAGGAAGCAGCGATGATAATCTGCAACGCGACAACGAAGCGGCTGGTTATTGGGAAAATCATTTACCTAAAGAACGTATTTTGGATGGCAGTAAAAAAGACAATTTTTGGGAAATGGGCGACACCGGACCATGCGGCCCCTGCTCTGAAATCCATATTGATATACGTCCTGAAAATGAACGTGAAAAAATACCGGGACAGGAATTGGTGAATAAAGATCATCCACTTGTAATTGAAATCTGGAACCTGGTATTTATTCAATTTAACCGGAAAGCCGATGGCAGCCTGCAGGAATTGCCGGCCAAACATGTAGATACGGGTATGGGATTCGAACGGTTATGTATGGCATTGCAGAGCGTTACGTCCAATTACGATACAGATATTTTTCAGAACATCATTGCTGAAATTGAAAACCTGAGCAGCATAAAATACGGCGCTGAAGAAAAAACCGACATCGCCATGCGTGTAATTGCAGATCACCTGCGGGCTGTGGCATTTGCCATTGCCGACGGACAATTGCCTTCGAACAACAAAGCCGGTTATGTAATACGCCGGATATTGCGCCGGGCAGTTCGTTACGGTTATACATTCCTCAATTTCAGGGAACCTTTCATTTTTCGCCTGAGCGAAGTACTAAAAAAAACAATGGGAGATGCGTTTCCTGAACTGGCAGCACAGCAGCAACTCATTGAAAAGGTGATGAAGGAAGAAGAAGAGTCTTTCCTGCGTACGCTTTCAACCGGAATTAAATTGCTGGACGAAATGATTTTCAAAACCAAACAGGAAAAAAAATCACAAATATCTGGAAATGATGCTTTTGTTTTATACGACACTTATGGTTTTCCTCTCGACCTGACCGCCCTTATTGCTCGTGAAAACGGATTGAATGTTGACGAAACCGGTTTTACAAAAGCAATGGAAGAACAAAAAAACCGGTCGCGCAATGCAGCTCAACTGGAAACCGGAGACTGGGTTGAAATCAGAAAAATTGAGCAGACAAAATTCTTAGGGTACGATTCCACAGAGGCCGAAATTCGCATTGCGCGTTACAGAAAAGTTTCCCAGAAAAAGAAATCCTTTTACCAACTGGTATTTGATCAAACTCCTTTTTACGGTGAATCTGGAGGACAGGTTGGCGACTCTGGGTACATTGAACAGGATGGCGTTAAAATAACTATTTTCGATACGCAGAAAGAAAATAACCTCATCGTTCATCTAACAGAAAAATTACCCGAAAATCCTGAAGAACCTTTTCTGGCAGTGGTAAACCAGGAAAAGCGCCGGGAAACAGCAAATAACCACACAGCAACTCACCTACTTCATGCTGCTTTACGCGAAGTTCTTGGTACGCATGTGGAACAAAAAGGTTCATTGGTAAACTCCGACCACCTTCGGTTCGACTTTTCTCATTTCCAGAAAATGACTGATGAAGAAATTGAACAAGTTGAGTCTCTGGTGAACGAAAAAATCAGGGCCAACACTTCGCGCGAGGAAAACCGGGAAATGTCTATGCAAAAAGCTCAGGAATTAGGCGCCATGATGCTTTTTGGCGAAAAATATGGAGAGTCGGTTCGGGTCATCAAATTTGGTGAATCCGTTGAGTTGTGTGGTGGAACCCATGTAGATGCCACCGGGCAAATCGGGCTGTTCAAAATTGTATCTGAAAGTGCTATAGCTGCCGGAGTGCGCCGAATTGAAGCCATTACAGGAAAACGAGCTGAAAAATATGTAAATGACCAGATTAATACCCTGAAAAACATTCGGGAAACGGTAAAAGGTTCCAAAGATATTTTAGCCGGTGTAATGAACTTGTTAAGGGAAAACACCGAACTATCGAAAAAAATTGAAGCATTTGGCCGCGAACGGTTAAAAATTCTGAAAGGCAATCTAAAAAGTAAAGTTTTGAAGGAAAATGGCATAAACATTATTGCCGACCGTGTGGATATTGACAATGCAGCGATGTTGAAAGACCTGGCGTTTCAGTTGAAAAATGAGGTGGAAAATCTGTACCTGGTTTTAGGTGCCGACATTGACGGAAAGCCAAACCTAACTGTAATGATTTCAGAAGATTTGGTAAATGAAAAAGGACTGAATGCCGGCAAAATAGTGCGAGAGGCCGGACGAGAAATAAAAGGCGGCGGTGGTGGTCAGTCATTTTATGCCACTGCCGGTGGCAAGGATGTTTCAGGAATTCAGGCTGCCATTGAAAAGGCGCTCAGTTTTATCAATTAAACTAATAATTATCAACAATTGTTAATAACACAGGTTGATACAAGGTGAATACAAACCGTTTAAAATATTTGGTTTGAATGGTGGTTTTCCCCTACATTTGAACTTACCAGGTGAGCGATAAAAGGCAGCTCCAAAAATGTGGAAACGGGGAACGTTTCTTAGTTGAAACCGGAACCATTTTTCCCCTCCTTCGGGAGGGCATATCAGAGGAGCCGAAGTTTGAACCAGGGAGTCTGGAAACCAAAGGTTCATTCAATCAACTGGAAGAGAACCAGACGTTCTTTCAAGATTGAGTCTTCGGGCAGGAGGCCGCCAACCGAAAGGAAAGCAGCAAAAAACTTCGGTTTTTTGAAAGCCCAAACTGCATGGCACCAAACGGGTCAAACCGCAAAATGCTTATTGCCAACGACAAATTTCTTCGGAAAATTGTCGAAAGCACTGAATGACACTTCGTCCGGGAAGGCATCCGGAAAGCCAAACGGACTGCTCAAAAGTTTTACCGTAAAAAGTAAAGCCGGAGAGTAAAGGGCAAAAAAATCATCTGCAAAGATGATTTCGAAGCCGGCCACAATAACCGTAGCCTGGCGCTGAGGAAAACTTCGGTTGACCTAAGTGAATGGGAGCTATTCGTAACAGAGTAGTTCCCATTTGTGTTTTAAAGAGGCTTGAAAAATAGAGCATTGATTTGGGTCAAATTAATCAGAAAATTCAGCTAATCGCAATCCTCTTAAAAGCAACACTTTTACATATTTTTTATCCTCAAATGCAACTAAAAAAAATTCGATTATTTCCTCATCTTAAACCGTTCAGAAAGTTTTGAAGAAAGGCCGGAAATTTTTTTAAACCAGAAATGACAGTCTTGAATGGGTATTTTTTTTAACTTGTAGCTGATAATATTATCCGGTTTAATAAATTATATCAAATTGTTATGAATAAGGAATCATGTACTTTTAAGACTGAAAGAAATTATTCTTTGGGAATTATAAAGGTGTCGAAGAAAAAAATGAGTTTGTTTTTATCTGCGATTTTCTTTTTTGTTTTTCTGATTGGGGAATTAAATGCCCAGCTACTTGATGTGCCCTACGTTCCTACTCCTGAGAGTGTGGTTGAAAAAATGCTCGAAATGGCCCAGGTTGGGCCGGGCGATTATGTTATTGATTTGGGTTCGGGCGACGGGCGCATTGTAATTGCTGCTGCAAAACGCGGTGCTTACGGGCATGGCATTGACCTGGATCCGCGAAGAATTAAGGAGGCGCGGGAAAATGCTAAAAAAGCAGGTGTTGAGGACAAAGTGATTTTTATTGAAGGAAATATATTTGATGCTGATTTCAGCCGGGCCAGTGTCGTTACCATGTATCTTCTTAACTCGGTAAACATTCAGTTGCGCCCTCATTTGCTTAAAAATCTGAAACCCGCTTCGCGACTGGTTTCGCACGATTTTGACATGGGAAACTGGAAGCCTGATCAGTTTTTCAGGGAAGAAACCAGTGACATTTATTTTTGGGTGATACCCGCACAAATTCAAGGCCAGTGGGCATGGAAAATTGACGGAAAATCGTTTTCCATGACTGCCAGCCAGGAATTTCAGGAAATTGATTTGCAAATGAAAGATGGAAATAGTATATTGCCAGTAACAAATAACCTGCTTAAAGGCGACAGAATTAGTTTTACTGCTGCAAACCATTCTTCAGGTGAAAAGTACATCTACAGCGGCAGAGTTGAAGGCAAACAAATAACCGGGATAGTTCAAATTCACGGGAAAAATGAATCAGTTATAAAAGACTGGAATGCAACTTTGCAGTAATTACAATATTCCGGCAGGGGTAAAAGCTCTTGTTTTTTTCTGAAAAAAAAGCCGGTACATTGCTGCACCGGCCATTTTCTGTTCTGAAATCCGTATGGATATTTTTGGTTTTTATTCTTCAACTTTGGAAAAGTCCATGGCTGCCAAACGTTTATATGAATTATGCCTCCATTTTGCATTTTCTTCAGCAGCATTAAATAATTCGTCGGCTTCTGCCGGGAACGATTTTTTCAGTGAAGTATAACGCACTTCGCCATTCAGGAAGCCCTGGAATTTGCTCCAGTCGGGTTCTTTTGAGTCGAGTTGGAACGGATTTTTACCTTCGTTTTCCAACAGCGGGTTGTAACGGAAAAGCGACCAGTAGCCCGATTCAACAGCCCTCTTTTCTTCATCCTGCGTATTGCCCATTCCTGCTCTCAGCCCGTGGCTGATACAAGGAGAGTAAGCAATGATGATGGATGGTCCCGGGTATGATTCGGCCTCGCGCAACGCTTTCAGGTACTGCGACTGGTTAGCACCCATGGCAACTTGAGCTACATATACGTAACCGTAAGTCATCATCATGGCACCCAAATCTTTTTTTCGGATTTTTTTACCCGAAGCAGCAAATTTTGCCACGGCACCAACCGGTGTGGCTTTCGATGACTGGCCCCCGGTATTGGAGTAAACTTCGGTATCCATAACCAAAACATTTACATCTTCGCCGCTGGCCATTACATGGTCCAAACCTCCGTAACCAATATCATAAGCCCAGCCGTCGCCGCCAAACACCCAAATTGATTTTTTCACCAGGTATTGTTTCAGTTGGGTAATAACTTTGGCGTAATCACTGTCGCTATTGGCAATGGCATCCAATACTTTAGCAGAAGCTTCTGCAGAACCGTCGCCATCATTTTTATTGTCGAGCCAAAGCTGGAATGCTTCTTTTTCAGCATCCGAAGCTCCGTTTGACAATGCACTTCTCATGATGTCTTCCAACCGGTTGCGCTGAGCGTTAACTCCTTCCGAAAATCCAAATCCGTATTCGGCATTGTCTTCGAAAAGTGAATTTGCCCAGGCAGGTCCGTGACCCGAGTCTTTGTTTTTGCAATACGGAGTTGATGGTGCAGAACCTCCGTAAATGGATGAACATCCGGTGGCATTGGCCACCATCATGCGTTCGCCATAAAGCTGGGTAATGAGTTTAACGTATGGCGTTTCGCCACAACCTGCACAAGCGCCTGAGAATTCAAACAGCGGTTGCGCAAACTGCGAGTTTTTCACCGATTTGGTTTTGTCCACCACTTTTTCTTTCAAAGAAATATCATTCACCAGGTAATCCCAACGCTTAATTTCATCTTGCTGAGAGTCAAGTGATTTCATAATTAACGATTTTTCTTTTGAAGGACAAACTTCAACACAGTTACCGCAGCCGGTGCAATCGAGTACACTTACCTGAATCCGGAAACTCATTCCGTTAAACATTTTGGATGGCGTGGCAACACGTGTTTCTGTTCCTTCCGGTGCTTTTTCCACTTCTTCATCTGTTAACAGGAAGGGGCGGATGGCAGCATGCGGACAAACATAAGAACACTGATTACATTGAATACAGTTTTCGGCCTGCCACTCGGGCACACTCACTGCAATGCCTCGTTTTTCGTATGCCGCAGTTCCCAGCGGGAAAGTTCCGTCTTCAGCACCCACGAATGTAGATACAGGTAGATCGTCTCCTCTTTGGCCGTTAATTGCATCAACAACTTTAACAATATATTCCGGACGATCTGATGTTCCGTTGGTGTCTTTCACTTCAATGTTTTTCCATTCGGACGGAATGGCAACTTTGTGAACATTTTTTCCACCGGCTTCAACAGCGGCAAAGTTCATATTAACTACCTTTTCACCTTTTTTACCGTATGATTTTACAATGGCTTTTTTCATTTCATCCACTGCCATTTCATAAGGAATTACTCCGGTAATTTTAAAGAAGGCAGACTGCATTATGGTGTTGGTACGTGTTCCCAAACCAATATCTTCGCCCAACTGGGTTCCGTTAATAATATAAAATTTGATTTCGTTTTCTGCCAGGTATTTTTTCATACCATCGGGTAAACGACGCTTGGTTTCCTCTTCGTCCCAAATGGAGTTAAGCAGGAATGAACCACCTTTTTTCAGTCCTTTAAGCACATCGTACAGATGAAGATAGGCCGGAACATGGCAGGCTACAAAATCGGGGGTGGTTACCAAATAGGTTGAACGGATTGGCTTGTCGCCAAAACGCAAATGCGAGCAGGTAAAACCGCCCGATTTTTTCGAGTCGTATTGGAAATATCCCTGACAGAATTTGTCGGTTGCATCGCCAATAATTTTTATGGAGTTTTTGTTGGCGCCCACTGTTCCGTCAGATCCCAAACCGTAAAATTTAGCCTGGTATGTTCCTTTGGGTGTAATGTCTATTTCTTCTTTCAGGGGAAGTGATTTAAAGGTCACATCATCCACTATACCAATAGTAAAATCATTTTTCGGTTCATTCATTTCAAGGTTTTCGTAAACCGAAAGAATTTGAGATGGTGTGGTATCTTTTGATCCCAAACCATAACGACCGCCAACAATTATGGGCGCATTTTCTTTTCCGTAGAAATAAGATTTAAAGTCGAGGTAAAGTGGTTCACCACCAGCTCCGGGTTCCTTGGCACGATCGAGCACTGCAATACGTTTTACCGTTTTTGGCAGCGCCTGTAAAAAATGTTTAACTGAAAATGGCCGGAAAAGATGAACAGCAATCATCCCTACCTTTTTCCCCTGAGAAGCTAAATGATCAATAGTTTCTTTAATGGTTTCAGTAACTGAGCCCATGGCAATAATGATGTTCTCAGCTTCAGGATCACCATAATAATCGAACAGGTTGTATTCACGTCCGGTTAGTTTGGAAATTTCTTTCATATATCCTTCTACAATGTCAGGTACTGCATCGTAAAACCTGTTTGAAGATTCTTTTGCCTGGAAGAAAATATCAGGATTCTGAGCTGTTCCACGGGTTACCGGGTTTTCCGGATTCAGGGCACGGTTACGAAATTCCTGCAATGCCTCCTGATCCACAAGCGGAATCATATCTTCCATTTGTAGTGCTTCAACTTTTTGAACTTCGTGAGAAGTACGGAAACCATCGAAAAATGCGAGGAACGGAACTCTTGATTTAAGTGTAGCCAAATGTGCAACACCGGCCAAATCCATTTCTTCCTGCACCGATCCTGAAGCAAGCATTGCAAATCCTGTTTGACGGGCAGCATAAATATCGCTGTGGTCGCCAAATATAGAAAGGGCATGTCCGGCAATGGCACGGGCGCTTACATGAAAAACTGTAGGAAGCAATTCACCTGCAATTTTGTACATATTCGGAATCATCAGCAGTAAACCTTGCGATGCAGTGTAGGTGGTGGCCAATGCACCCGATTGAAGTGCACCATGAACCGCTCCGGCTGCACCTCCTTCGCTCTGCATTTCAGCCAGGCGAATCGGGCGTCCAAACATGTTTTTTTTGCCAAAAGCTGCCCATTCATCAACATATTCGGCCATGGTTGACGAAGGCGTAATAGGGTAAATACAAGCAACTTCACTAAACATGTAGCTCATGTAAGCTGCAGCGTAGTTCCCGTCACACGTGATAAATTTTTTTTGTTTTGCCATTATTTTTCTCCTTTGTTTCAAAAAATTAATATTTCGTATTGAATTGTTTCTAATATAAAAAACCAAAAAGCCAGAGGGGAATTTTGTTTTTGCTTCCGGTTTCAATCATATCAGCCGCAGCGTATTGCCCCTTTCCCGGTTCTGTTTTATGGCCTCCAACTATAAAATTCCAGGTTTGGTTTACCAAAAAATTGCCATTTACTGAACTGTTAATTGGCTTAACGTAACCTACCTGATTGTAAAAGAACGTATGCCTAAGATTTTCCTTTTCAGTATTTTCGGGTGCAATGGCATATAAAAGATTTGTATTCTGCATATACACTTTGTCAGGCTTTTTCAACTCGTTTTCACCTCCGTTTGCATAAAGCAACTGAATAAGCCGCGCATTTTTAAGATAGCGAAGGTAATTCATAACCGTTGCACGCGATGTTTTTATATCAGCCGCCAATTTACTCACATTTGGCGAAAAAGGTGTTTCTGAAGCTATGATATGCAACAGCTTTCTGAGTTTTGGCAAATATTTTAATTCAATTTGGTTGATATAAGGTACATCTATTTCCAAAGCCAGGTTAATATGTTTAAGCAGGCGGTTGGAATAAAAATTCGGATTGTCAATAAAATAAGGGTAAATACCCATTTTAAGGTATTCACCAAAGTAGGCGAGTGGCCTTACTTTGGAAACAATTTCGCCGGCAATTTCAACGTGGTGGTTTAATACATCAGTTAATGAATAAACCGGAAAATTGTTTTGTGTGCTGTAATTTAAGTATTCTCTGAATGACAGTCCTTCCAAATGGTTGACTTTAACAATCCCCTTCAGGTCCGGATTGTCTTCGGTGATACGCAATACAGGCGATGAAGTAAAAATAATTTTCAGACCAGGAAGCCTCTCGTAGCATTGCCTGAGTTCTTTTGACCAGTTTTGGTATTTTTGAATTTGATCGAGCAAAAGAATTTTTCCGCCGCGTTTTACAAATTCATCGGCAAATGAAATTATTGTTCGCTGGGTAAAGTAAAAGTTGTTCAGATTAACATACAAAACTGAATTATCATTCGGATATTTCTGTTTCAGGTAGTCGAGCAAAAAAGTAGTTTTGCCCACACCCCTTATTCCTTTAATACAAATAAGACGGTCTGACCAGTCAATGGTTTTTTGCAACTCCCTCCGAAACGTTGGATGGGTGCTTTCCAGCAAGGTTCTATGTGTATTTTGAAAATATTCCAAGATGTAATTTTCTTGCAAAAATAACAGTTTTTGCCTGAAATTGTAATGTGAAGATGTCAGTAAAAAAGAATTTGTGTAATTTAGATTTGATAAAAATAAAAAAGCAGGTTTTTGGCCTGCTTCCTTTAGTTGTATGTAATGTTAAATCTTTAGCCGTCGTTCATCGATGCCAGAAATTCTGCAATTGAATTGGAACGCATGAGCCTTGTTCTCATAAATTCCATTGCTTCCAGTGAATTCATGTCGCCAAGGTAATGGCGCAATACCCAAAGTCTGTCGAGAAGTTCTTTTTTGATAAGCAAATCTTCGCGGCGAGTACTTGATGCAGGAATATCTACTGAAGGGAAAATTCGTTTGTTCGAGAGTTTCCGGTCGAGTTGTAATTCCATGTTGCCGGTTCCTTTAAATTCTTCAAAAATAACGTCATCCATTTTCGAACCGGTATCGGTAAGTGCTGTGGCCAAAATGGTGAGCGAACCACCTTCTTCAATGTTTCGCGCTGCTCCGAAAAATCTTTTGGGTTTGTGCAGTGCATTTGCATCAACACCACCGGAAAGAACTTTACCTGAAGCTGGCTGCACAGTATTGTATGCGCGTGCTAAACGTGTAATGGAATCGAGTAGAATAACCACATCGTGTCCGCATTCAACCAGTCGTTTTGCTTTTTCCAAAACAATATTGGCAACTTTAACATGTTTGTCGGCCGGTTCATCAAAGGTTGAGGCAACTACTTCTGCATTAACGCTTCGTGCCATGTCTGTTACTTCTTCCGGGCGCTCATCAATAAGTAAAACTATCATGTAAACTTCCGGGTTGTTGGCTGCAATGGCATTCGCAATTTCTTTCAGTAAAACGGTTTTACCGGTTTTGGGTTGTGCCACAATTAATCCGCGCTGGCCTTTTCCAATGGGGGCAAACATATCAACCACCCTTGTGGAAATGTTATCGTGTCCGTTTCCTGTTAGTTCAAATTTTTCTTCGGGGAAAAGCGGTGTCAGGTGGTCGAACGGTACCCGGTCGCGAATGTATTGCGGACTTCTGCCGTTAATTTCCAATACTTTAATAAGCGGAAAATATTTTTCCCCCTCTTTTGGTGGCCTGATGGTACCGGTAACTGTATCACCGGTTTTTAACCCAAACAGTTTTATTTGCGATTGCGAAACATAAACATCATCGGGTGAGTTCAGGTAATTGAAATCTGATGAACGAAGAAATCCGTAACCATCCTGCAATATTTCCAAAACCCCGGTATTGGTTACTATTCCGTCAAACTCGTAAAATTTGCTGTTACTACTTTTGCCTGAAGATTGATTCCCGTTTTGTTGTTTATTCTGATAAGGTTTCTGCTCTTTATATTCTTTTTTGTGGAATTTTTTCTTTTCCTGTTCTTTATTGTTCTGTTGAACATTTTCTTCCTCAGCAGGCTTTTGTTCAGGTTGTTCAGCTTTTTTAATTACCGGTTTTTGATTCTCTTTTTTCTCCTCCTGGTGTTTAACCACGGGTGATTCAGTCTTCTCTTTTTCGGGAGGTTGAGCTTGCTGGTTTTTTGGTTTATCGTCGGTTTTTGAATTTTTCGACTTTTCGCTGTACCCTTTAATAATGGCTTTTATCTGGTCCTGTCGGGTTTCAATCGAATCATCACTATTATCCGATTTTTTATCCTTCGCCTCAATACGCTGGGTATTGGTTACCGGTTCAGCTCTGTCCCGGCGTGGTCTCCTGCCGCGACGTGCATCTTTGTCTTTTTGACTCTCACTATCCTTCGGAGTATCTTGTTTTTTTCGCAAAAAATTCTTGAATGTCGAACGTTCTTCCTTTTTCTGATCGGGTTGATCTTTCGGATTATTCTTTTTTACATTTTTTTCTGCTTCCTGAATGGCTTGCGTATCAAGAATCTTATATATCAGATCCTGTTTTTTGTAAGATTCTACGCGTTTGATGTTTAGTCCCTTTGCAATATCGCGCAATTCAGGGACGAGTTTTTTATTCAATTCTAAAATGTCGTACATTGTATAAATGTTATTATTCTCTTATCCTGATTAAAACTTATTTTGATAATCTATTTGGAACAAATAAAATGGAGACGAGAAATTGTTGAAATTCGGCTGCAAGTATAACAAATACTTACCACATTCCAAAAATTACAAATCTTTTTTTAATTCATATCCGGTTTTTATGCAACTAATTTAATATTAGAACGTTTATGTCTTTCAATTTTGTTTTGGAAACTGGCAATTTAGTTTCGTCAGGTTATTAACTAACGTTTTTTACGATTACCCTGAATAAAAGTTTTGATTTTTAAAGTAAGATTTATTTTAAAACGGATAAAAAGTGAATTTGTTTTACTTTTCAGAACCTGATATTGTATTTCAATTTTAACCGCAGGGCACTTTCATCCATAAAAAACGGGCTAACGGTTCTTAAGAACAGTGTATTCCAGGCGATTATTATTTCATTCCCGGGTTTTAAAATCCATTGAAAACGCGATTGCCAGCCTGCGTTTTTACTGGCATTGTCGTATTGTACAAAATTATATAACGTGATATCGGGGCTAACCAAAATGTTGGCGTTCAACTGGTAAATGTTTGCAGTGAAATTTCCATCCGGAAGTTCAACATGATTTTGAATAAAAGACCCGCCAAGAAAAAAAGGTACAGCCACTTTCCAGTTGGCTTTCATAATAATGTCTTCGCGTGTACCGTGATAAAACTGGCCAAAACCGTAAGTCGCTTCTCCCCAAATATTTCGGGCACCCTTGGTTTTAAGTTCAATTTCGTGGCGCCACCATTCGTAACCTTTTTGCTCAATGCTTATATCCTGGAAAATATTAAAATCAGCATACAGAAATTCATATTGATTAATTATTGAATAGCTGATTTCCTCTCCTGAAAAGAACCGGATTCCCAGTGGTTTTAGGTTTATTTCACGGGATTCGCGATTTTTGTTTTCCAGATTTTGAATATAATTAAACGTTGCACCAAACTGAAGTTGCATAATTCCCCATTTACCGGGCCGGGGGCCAAATTCCAGTTCGCCGTAACTTTCTTTAATATTGGTGCGGGGCACAAACCCCATTCCGGCAATAAAATTTTTCCCTATTTGATGATGTCCCAACCGGGCATTTACCAAATCATTAGGATACGAAAACTGAGCGCCCCAGGCTCCATTGTCTCCTTCCATATTTCTGGTATTCGATTTTAAACCAAACAGCGCGAGTGTAATATTTTTATTTCCCTGAAAGGTGGAAGTGGAAAGTTTCATATCGGCGCCGGCCAACATGTTGGTTGAATCGGCCAGTGCATTTCCATGTGTACCAATTAAACCAATTGCTGATTGTTTCCCAAGATTATGGGAAATACGCATTACCGAAAAGTTCTGGTTGCCAACTTGCCGTTCGTCGTTCATGTGCAACATGCCAATATTCCAGTTTTTATGTTGCCCTGCAAGTTTTGCACCATAATTAATAGGAATGGGCAGGCCGTTTTCATCGAGTCCCATTCTGCGCGAAAAAAATGGAATAAGCCGTTTTGATGCAGGGCTGTTATCATCACCTTCAATTCCAAACTGAAAATAATTGGCGCCATTTAAAAAGAAGTCCCGTTTTTCAGGAAAATGAAGGCTGAACCGGGTGAGATTAATCTGGCGGTCATCCACTTCGGTTTCGGCAAAGTCGGTATTTATGGTAAGCGACGAGCGCAGACTGGGTGTAATCTGGTAAAAAAGATCGACTCCTCCGGTAAGTTTGGGATCATTCTTTTCCCCTTTTTTTGTATCGAGGCCTGTAACAAGGTAAGGTGAAATATCGAGCCCAATTCCCTGGGTAATATCTTTTATTTCGTCTAAAACGGCAGCGTCGGAAACCTGAAATTTATGTGTGTTCAGGTTGGCCTCGGGCCAGTAAGATGATTCGATATTGCTCACAATATGCCGGATGTATTTAATCCCCCATTTTGTGTTCGATTTGTCGAACCCCATGGATTTAAACGGTATAGCCACCTCGGCTTCCCAACCGTAATCTTTTATACTGGCTTTGCCTGTCCATAATCCGTCCCATTCTTTATTAAATACTGCCCCGTTCTCACTAATAAGTGCATCGCCAATGGAACCGCGCGGGCCAATCTGAAACCAGTAACCATTACGTTTGTCGAGGTAAGTATCTAAAATAATCTGAATCCTGTCGTCGTTTCCCAAGCTCACATCGCGGGCCATTTCTTTTGCAGTAATCTTTTTGGGATCGTCCCAGCATTTAACAGCAAAATAAATGTTGTGCTCGTCGTAACAAACCAGAAATTCAGTTTTTTTGGAAACCGGCGCCCCTAAATTGGGTTCGCGCTGGTAAAAATCGCTCACAACAAATGCTTCGTCCCAAACTTCCTCCATCACATTTCCGTCGATGTGGGGAGGGGTATCAATTCTTACAGCCTGAATTACAGGTTGCGCTAATACAATTTGGAAGGATATTAATAAGATCCATGACAGGAAAAACCTTGTTTTCAAAAGCGTTGGTTTTTTAAAATGAAGGGGCTAAAATAATAAAAACAAGCTATTTTTCACCAACCATTCTGATTACAGATGCAGATCCCTGGTGAAATTTTCCTTCATCCAAAATTATTTCTGCTTCTTCCAACTCCAATTTCGACAAGAGTTTAAAATCATTTTGAATTTCTTCTTCAGAAAAAAGCATTTCAACAGTTCTGGGACCCCCGGAACTAAATTGCAATTGTTTTTTCGAAAAACCTTCAAGAATTATGGTGCCTCCGGGCTTTAAAAATGAAAGCAACCTGTTATGAAAATAATTTCTTTCGAAAGGATGAAAATGAGCAAATATTAATACGATGCAATCAAAAAAATCCGAAGGATATTCTGCAGTTTCTATATCGTTCAATTCGTATTTAATCCCAACGGCATGATCTTTAGCCAGCAAATAAGCTTTCTTTCTGGCTTCAATGCTGCTGTCAAATGCATAAACATCCCAACCCAACCTGGCTGCATAAACCGCATTTCTTCCTTCTCCTTCGGCGGGAAAAAGAATTTTACCCGGTGATAAGTTGGCGATTTGGGTTTTGAAAAAAACGTTGGGTTTTGTACCGTAAACATATTCCTTCAATGTGTATCGTTCGTTCCAAAATTCGCTCATATTGTGTTCTTTTATGAAAATTCAAACAAAATGGTGGCGAATAAGTTTAAAAATGAAATTAAAGTGATATTCTTATACCCTGATTTTCTGCGTTTTATTGATAGATTACATTTTTATTTGGTATTGCAGTAACCTGAAAAGGTTTCTTTTTTATTTTTGCAGAAACGTAAAACGATGAGAATAGAAATTGAAAGACCCGACCAGGAGGAACTTGAAGAGGCTGGCGTTTTTGGTTGGCCGGTCTGGGAGCACGATGAGGATAAATTCGACTGGTACTACGATAAAACAGAACACTGCTTCATTATTGAAGGCGAAGCGAACATCGTATCAGAGTTTGATGCGCTTACCATTAAACCCGGAGATTACCTGATTTTTCCGGCAGGTCTTGAATGTGTTTGGGATATTCAATCAAAAATTAAAAAACATTATACTTTTGAATAATTTTTCAGGTTATTGTTAAAATATCTCCCTCCTTTTTAACCGAATACGTTTTTAAGTTTGAATTTGCCGGGCCATTCACAACAGCTCCGGTAGAAGAAAAAACTGAACCATGGCATGGGCATGGCAACTGACTGTTTGCGTGATTGTATGTTACCGTGCAACCTTCATGCGTGCAAATTTTCGACAAGGCGATGTATGCATTTTCACCCGAGCGGATAACAATAATATTACCGGTGTATGCAAAGCCTCCAACATCTTTTAGGGCAGCAAAACTTGCATTATTTAAATCTACTTTTATCCCGTTGCCATTTTGGCCATTTTCTTCATCGTCCATAACATCATCGTTGCCGTCGCTGCAGGCATTGAAGAGCAATGGTGTGGTTAGCAAAATACTACCCCCGATTGCAAATTTCTGTATAAAATCTTTTCTTTCCATTTTAGTAATATTTAATTCTGAATTCACGAATAAGGTTAAAACCAAAAAACAATTTTCCATCACCCCAGTTTCCGTGGGTGGCTGTGTACAGTCCCTGGGTGAAAATTTGCTGAGAATTGGATAAAATTAGCTGAAACAGGTGGCCTCCTGTATTGATGTCAACTCCCAATGACAGGGGATTTGAACCCGGTAACTTATCCGTAAAAGGATAGAGGTACTCAATATTTGCAGAAACTTTGGACGAAATTCTCATTGAGCCTGCAAAACCGGCTGTAAATGTTGAAACGGCTTTTTCTTCAAAAAGCAAATATCCTGTTTTCAAATAACCGGGGGAAACCTGTAATCCAACAGGCCCCATAGTTTTGGCCAGCAGAAGTTGAATGTTACCCGAGAATTTTGAAGAAAAGTTGTTTTCATTATCAGGAAAATTGCGGAGTGTGGGTATTGAACCGGCAGCTACCAGGCCAATGGATAGCGGGAAAGTTTCTGTTTGTCCGGCAATTCTTCCTTTGGCATATACATCATACGTTTTTAAATAGGTACTTCGGCCAAAACCCACATTCAGATTTTTTCCAAGTCCGTATTCGAAACCCAACCGCATGGTCGCCTGGTCCAAACCAAAAAGCTCATACAAACCTCCGTCAATTTCTCCAAATCGGTGTTGAATATAAAGGCGTAATTCACCCTGATCGGCCAGGTTTACTGATTGCTCATTCACAAACCGGGTTCCCTGAAAAGCATGCTCTATGATTTTTACTTCCTCAGATTCATCTTGGGCACCTAAATTTAGCACAAACAAAAAATACAGCACTGAAAACAGGAATATCTTCATATCTGATTTTATTTTTTTATCAACTTCAATGTTTCCCGCAGGTTGTTTGTTTTTAATTCAACAAAATACACCCCACGTTTTAAATGCAGAACACTGAACTCAATTTTATTGTTCGAATGAATTGTTTCTATATGATTTAGTTTCCCCGTAATATCATAAATTGAAAGGGTGAAATCTCTTAAATTTTGTTGATTCATTTCAATTGAAACAATGTCAGTAGCCGGGTTTGGATACATTTTGAGCCGGTTCATACCTATTTCTGAAATGGAGGTGGTCTCAAAAATATCTGTAAAGTTGGTGTTGTGTGCAAATGTCAGTGTGGTATCGCCCGTTACGTTTTCAAGTTCGAGCCTCCAGGCATGGTCGGCAGGCGGCGCATCGTACATACCATTTCGGTTGTGGTCGGCATAAAAATCAACGTTATACGACATTCCGTTTTCAATTCCGTAAAAATGTACCATAAAATCAACTGATGCTGTCATTTCAATACTGTCAGTTAAATTTCCTGATTCCTGGTCAACCAGGCCTATCCAGAAATCTTGCCCCACATGCGGGTTCATCCCGGTGAAATGAACAGTCAGTCTGTTTTGCCACATAATATCTGTGAAGTCAGTATTGTGGGCAAAATTAAGCGTGGTGTCGCCCATCACATCGTCCAGATCGAGCCTCCATGCATGGTCGGTTGGTGGAGCGTCATACATTCCGTTTGAATTGTGGTCGGCAAAAAAATCGACGTTATACGACATTCCGTTTTCAATTCCGAAAATATGAACCATGAAATCAACATCGGCAGTGGTTTTAACACGGTCCACTTCCATTCCCGAAGTTTTATCGGTAACTGCCAGCCAAATGTCTTGCCCCACATGCGGGTTCATCCCCGTGAAATGAACAGTCAGTCTGTTTTGCCACATGATGTCCGTGAAGTCAGTATTGTGGGCAAAATTGAGCGTGGTGTCGCCCATCACATCGTCCAGATCGAGTCTCCACGCATGGTCGGTTGGTGGAGCGTCATACATTCCGTTTGAATTGTGGTCGGCATAAAAATCGACATTATAGGAATTTCCGTTTTCAATTCCGAAAACTTGCACCATAAATTCTGCTTCAGCAATAGTATCCAATCTTGAGATTTCCATCCCGGAATTCTTTTCAATTACTGCAAGCCGAAGGTTTTGTCCGATGTGTGGGTTCATGCCTGTAAAATGAATGGAAAGCATGTGTTTTTCACCATTATCGTCAGCTTCTTTTACTACTATTTCCCCAACCATTCCCAATCCTACATGCGGATCACACTGGTAATCGTATTCGCCGGCAATGGTAAAAACGTGACTGTAAGTCCAACCTGAGCCAGGATCGTTTCCAAAAGATTCAGGGTTTGAAGGATACGTTTCGGTAGTACCGTTTACATTGTGATAACCATCTGTGTTTCTCCATTCAACCGTATCGCCAGTATTTATTTCAAGTTCGTTGGGTGTGAATACATTTTGAGTTACTTCAACTATATGCTTCGATTGAGCAACCAGTTGAGAAAAGGTCAATAACATCAATGCGGAAATGATTATCCCATTCCGCAGGATTTGTTTTGAAAATGTAAAAATTGTTTTCATAGAATATTTTTTTAAAATGTTTTAAATAATAAATAAAGATATTAATATCCTTATTTTTTTGAAAAAAACCAGATGTCCGCTTAATCTTTTTGTTTAGCACAGGTTCTAATTCCAAATGGCCAGTAAACCGGACAAAAACTCGTTAAGCTTGTAAACAAAAAAATTACAGAAACTATAAGCAGCACTATTCCAACAGTTCCCTCAATAATTCCTGTAAAATATAAAACTGCAAAAGTCAGAGCAATTAAGGCCCTGATAATTCTGTCGGCAATCCCCATATTTCTTTTCATAATTGAAAAAAATTTATGATTTGTTTCAAAATTAGTCCTATTTGAACTAAAATGCTGTGACCACGGTCACTACCTTAAAACTTTTATCCCATCCTTGACCTGAATTACTTTTTTTTCGTGTTCGAGTTTTTTTAATACACGCGTTACAACTTCTCTTGCGGTTCCCAAATCATTGGCAATTTGCTGATGAGAGATTTTTAAAATGTTTTTTTGGGATATTTTTGACTTTGTTTTTAAATATTCGTGCAACCGTTTGTCCATTTTCTCGAATAGAACCTTATTAACCATTTCAATTAACTCGTTGTACCGGTTGTTGTATTGCTGAAAAAAGAGTGAGTTCAGCTCAGGGAATTCTTTCATCCAGACAAAAATTTTTTCAGTTGGAATTAAAAGTATTTTCGAGTCTTCTTCTGAAACGGCATAAGCTTTACTTGCACTATTTGATAGCGCCGCATTAAATGAAATAATACATGTTTCTCCCGGTTTAATATAGTAAAGTAAAAGTTCCTTATCTTCATGTCTTGTAAACACTTTAACTAACCCTTTAAGAACAATTGGAATTATATTAACAAATTGCCCCTCATGCATAAGTTCGGCATTCTGAGGAACTTCTTTTATCAGGGCAAATTTTTTTATTTCTTCCTGCAATCTGACAGAAAAATCAAGAGATGAAAATTGATCAGAATCTGGATTCATAAATAGGAATTTGATTTTTTAATTTCATCTAAACCGTTATAAAGGTAAGAAATTGGCTATAAAATTAAAAAAGAAAACATGTTTATACGTAGTCTTCAATTCAATTAAAATTAAATTTGTAATGGAATTGCAACTTTTTGATAAACATTAAAAATAATGCGTTGTTTTTCTTTACAATTATTGGATAATATTTAAATCAGCAATGGATAAATTTTCTTCGGTTGGAAATCAGGAACAGGAAACAATTAATGACCTGTATCAAACATATCTTGAAAACCCTGAATCACTGGATAAAAGCTGGCAACATTTTTTTGCCGGTTTTGAGCTGGCCCGCACAAATTACCCGGTTAAGCAAGCTTTAAATATGGCGGGTGATATTAACAAAGAATTTGCCATATTAGGTTTAATTCACGGATATCGCCAGCGGGGACATTTGTTTACCAAAACCAACCCGGTTAGGGCCCGGCGCAAATATGTGCCTACGCTTGATATAGAAAATTTCGGACTCAGTCAGGATGATCTGGAAACATCCTTTCAGGCTGGAAACGATATTGGTATTGGCCATGCAAAACTGAAAGATATTATTGAACACCTTGAAGCCACTTATTGTCGTTCAATTGGGGTTGAATATGTATATATGCGCAAACCCGAAGTGGTTCAGTGGCTGAAGGAAAAAATGGAAAGCAGCCGCAATTCGCAGGAGCTTTCTGAGGAAAAACGAAAGGATATTTTCTATCATTTGAAAATAGCTGTCGGTTTCGAAAGTTATATTCATAAAAAGTTTGTAGGTCAAAAACGGTTTTCACTTGAAGGTGCAGAAAGTCTGATTCCTGCACTCGATGCCGTTATTGAACGCGGAGCCGAACTGGGCATTGAAGAGTTTGTTTTGGGAATGGCGCACCGGGGCAGGCTAAACATATTAGCCAATATTCTTGAAAAACCCTACGAAGGTATTTTTAAGGAATTTTACGGAAAGGAATACGAGGAAGACATTTGGCATGGCGATGTAAAATACCATTTGGGTTATGAAAGTGAGGTACTTACCGATTTTGGAAAAAAGGTGAAACTGAAACTAATGCCTAACCCTTCACACCTCGAGGCGGTTGGTCCCATTGTTCAGGGAATGGTACGTGCACGCATCAATTCTGTGTATGACAGCGATTACAGTAAAGCGGCAGGAATCATTATCCATGGCGATGCAGCAGTGGCAGCTCAGGGTGTGGTTTACGAAACCATTCAAATGTCGCAGCTCGACGGTTACCGGACAGGTGGAACCATTCATTTGGTAATTAACAATCAGGTTGGTTTTACAACACCTTACATCGACGCCCGGTCAAGCACCTATTGTACCGATGTGGCCAAAGTAACACGTTCGCCCGTTTTTCATGTAAACGGCGATGATGTGGAGGCACTGGTTTTTACCATTACACTTGCCATGGAGTTCAGACAGAAATTCCAGACCGATGTATTTATCGATATTCTTTGTTACCGGAAATACGGACATAACGAAGGCGATGAACCCCGGTTTACACAACCCAATTTATACAAGGCGATTGAGAAACATCCGAATCCGCGTGATATTTATGCCGAAAAACTTGCAAAACTTGGGATATTGACCGAAGAGGACGCCAGAAAGGAAATAAAAGATTTCGACAAGTTTCTAGACGAAAAATACAAGGAATCTGAAAAAATTGATAAGCTGAAAATCCGGAAATTTCTCATCAACGAATACCAGTCGTATGAAATGCCCCAGAAATCGATGTTCGACCAGTCGGTGAAAACAGGTGTAAAAGCTGAAACGTTGTTTGTAATTGCAGAAAAAATAAACAGCCTTCCCAAAGATTTAACCTTCTTTAAAAAGGTTAACCGCATATTGTCCGACCGACGAATGATGATGCTCGACGACCGCCTCGACTGGGCCATGGCCGAACTCCTGGCCTACGGAACACTTGTAGCAGAAGGCCATCCGGTTCGGTTAAGCGGACAGGACACAGAACGAGGTACCTTTGCACATCGGCATGCTTCTTTTGTAATAGATGGAACAGATGAAAAATATTTTCCCTTGAAGCATGTGTCTGAAGACCAGGCTACTTTTCATGTCTATAATTCTCCCCTTTCGGAATATGCCGTTATGGGATTTGAGTACGGTTATGCCCTTGCCAAACCAAACGGGTTAACCATTTGGGAAGCTCAGTTTGGCGATTTCAATAACGTGGCTCAGGTGGTAATTGATCAATATATTACTTCCGCATTTGAAAAATGGGGAATGATGAATAACCTGGTTTTGCTTTTGCCACATGGTTTCGAGGGCCAGGGACCTGAACATTCAAGTGGCCGTATCGAGCGGTTTCTCGAATTGTCGGCCAACAACAACATTCAGGTTGTAGTGCCCACAACACCTTCCAATATGTTCCATCTGTTGCGCAGGCAGGTAAAAATGAAAATGAGGTTACCGCTTATCGTTTTCACACCAAAAAGTTTATTGCGTCATCCGCAGGTAATTTCAACAGTTGAAGACTTGGCTAAAGGTGTTTTCCAGGAAATTATTGACGATCCGATAGCTGATCCGGAAGTTGTTGAAAAAGTTGTGTTTACCTCGGGAAGGTTATATTATGATTTGGCAAAATATAAGTTGGAAAAAGGAATGTCGAATGTTGCCATTGTACGTATGGAGCAGATTTACCCCATTCCTAACAAACAGATCGACCAGATTCTGAAAAAATATAACACAACAAACCTGGTTTGGGCGCAGGATGAACCTGAAAATATGGGCGCATGGCCTTTCCTGAACCGGAAAATCAGTTGCCTGGGGTTAAAAGTAATTGCGCGAAATGAAAGTGCAAGTCCGGCTGTTGGGTTAATGGAAAAACACACGCAGGCCCTGGAAAAAATATTAAATTCAGTTTTTGAAGAAAAAGAAGTTGTTGCTACATAAAAAAACCAAAAATGATTGTAGAAGTTAAAGTTCCCAGCCCGGGAGAATCCATAACCGAAGTTGAAATAGGCACATGGCTTGTTGAAGACGGTACCTTGGTTCACAAAGATCAGGAAATTGCCGAAGTGGAATCGGACAAAGCTACGCTAACCATTGTGGCAGCCGAGGCTGGAAAAATTGCCATTAAATCGGCCGAAGGCGATACCGTTGAAGTGGGTGCCGTGGTGTGCACCATAGATACCAGCGTAAAGCCGGAAGAAAAACCCGAAGAAGAAAAACCGCAGAAAAAGGAGACTACGCTCGAATACGAAAAGGAAAATAAAAAGAAGAAGGAACCAGAATCTTTAGAAAAAGGGCCGGCGGTTCCTGAAAAAAAAGAGGAAAAAGTAGAAAAGATTTCAAAAGATTACGATCAGGTTAAAGTTACGCCTGTGGCCAAAGAACTGATGAAAGAACACGGCATTTCGGTTGACGATGTAATTAAAGGGTTGAAACGCCTGGGAAAAAAAGAAGTGGAGGCCGTCTTGAATGCACCGGCGGGAAGCAATGCCGCCTTCCCTCAAAAAGAAGCATCGCGCGAACTTGAGCGGAAGAAAATGACCTCGCTCCGCCGGAAACTCAGCGAACGACTGGTGGCTGTAAAAAATGAAACCGCCATGCTGACAACCTTCAACGAAATTGATATGAGTAACGTGATGGAGTTGCGCAAAAAATATCAGCAGCAGTTTGTGGAGAAACACGGCTTTAAACTGGGCTTCATGTCGTTTTTTACCAAAGCAGTGGCGCTGGCCATGGATTTTCATCCCATGGTAAATGCTCAGCTCGACGGCGATGAAATTGTTTCTCCAAAGTTTGTGGATGTGGGCATCGCGGTTTCCACACCCAAAGGATTAATGGTTCCCATTGTTCGAAATGCCGAAAGTAAATCCATTCCGCAGATTGAGCTGGAAATTAAAGACCTGGCCGAAAAAGCCCGAAACAAAAAAATATCGGTTGATGAACTGAGTGGTGGCACATTTACCATCACCAACGGCGGCGTTTTTGGTTCACTGCTTTCAACACCCATTATCAACCCGCCACAGTCGGCTATTCTGGGCATGCACAACATTCAGGAGCGGCCGGTTGCCGTAAACGGGCAGGTGGTCATCCGTCCCATGATGTACATTGCCTTGTCTTACGATCACCGCATCATCGATGGGAAAGACTCAGTCGGTTTTTTGGTAAAAGTGAAAGAGTTTATTGAAAATCCGGAACGTTTGTTGACCGGTGGAAAAGATGCCGGGAAAATGCTGCTTGGGATATAAGCGGCTTCACTTATAATTATAATATTCAGTATATTTGAACAAAAAAATGTTTGCAGTACGTGGTATATACGATGGAAAACGGGTGAAAATCATTGAACCGGTTAACAAGAATAAAAAGTACAGAGTAGTTGTCACTTTTCTTGAAGAGGTAACTGATGATGAACAGGAGATTCGTGATTTTTCATCCCGGACTGAAAGTTTTGATTTTTGGAAAAATACAGCAGAAGACATTTATCAGGACTACATACCTCAAAAAAGGGATAAGAAATGACAATCGGCGATATCATTTTGATTCCTTTTCCTTTTGCAGAATTCAATCAAAAAAAGGTTCGACCAGCAGCTGTTATTACAGAAACAGCAGATAGATATAAGGATGTTTTGGTATCTGCAATAAGTTCTGTAGTTTCTGCTAAAAAATCGCCCAGGGAATTTGTTGTTTTTCCGGGAGGATCAAATCAGCTTCGGGTTAAATCAGTGGTTAAAGCTGACAGAATTGTAACCGTTAAAAGAGAAGACATCATTGCTGAATTAGGAAGATTAACGGAATCTGAGTTAAAAACTTTGGGTGCAGTTCTCATATTACGCAGTTAATTTTGTATAATACCTTTCAGAAAATTCATTCCAAAATCCTTTCCACCTGTTGGATTTTACGACTGTT